>CAYGPA010000214.1:7037-8815 GCA_964351535.1 uncultured Planctomycetaceae bacterium | reverse complement strand
AGCTCGCGCTCGAGTAGCTACGCGCGCAGCCAGGCGCGGAGGCGTTCGGCGACCTCGTGCGGGCGGATGCTCGGGCGCGGCAGCTTGCGATCGGCGCGCGGCAGGGTTCGAGCGTGGACGAACGTCAGGCCGTCGCGCGCGCTCTGCACGGCGCGCGCGAGCTCCTCCGCAGTGTCCACGCGCAGCGCGCGCGGGTAGCCGCAGGCGCGGGCGACGCCGACCGGGTCGATCGAGCGCGAGACCGTGGACTGGGCGCCCGTCGAGTCGTGCACGCCGTTGTCGAGCAAGACGTGCACGAGGTTCGGCGGGCGCTCGTAGCCGACGGTCGCCAGGGCGCCCATGCGCATCAGGAAGGCGCCGTCGCCGTCGACCGCGACCACGCGCCGGTCCGGGCGCGCGACGGCGAGGCCCAGGGCCAGGCTGGAGACGCACCCCATCGAGCCGACCATGTACAGCTGGTTCGCGCGGTCGACCTGCGCGAAGAGCGCGCGGCCGGTGAAGCCCGTCGTCGTCAGCACGGCGTCTTCCGCGGTGACCTCGGCGAGGCGGCGCAGGGCCTCGTCCGGATCGAGCGGCTCCGCGGCCGACGCAGGCGCGGGCGGCACCTCCGCGGACGGCGCGCGCTCGGGTGTCGCCGTGCGGCCGCGGTCGCCGCCCACGGCGCCCTTCGGGACGATCAGCGCGTAGGGCCGCCCGGTGCGGTCCATGTGCTCGGTCGCCGTGCGCAGGACGCTCGCGAGCTGCGCCTCGTCCTCGGGGAACAGCGCCCACGGGATCTCCATCGCGTCGAGCAGCGCCGGCGTTATGGCGCCCATGAGCTCGTGCTGGGGCTCGTCCGCCGGGCCGCCGGGGCGGCCGCGCCACGTCGTGACGACCAGCGCGGGGATGCGGAACGTCCAGCACAGCGACGTCAACGGGTTGACCGCGTTGCCGAGGCCCGAATTCTGGAAGAACACGACCGCGCGCCGCCCGCCGAGCTCGGCGCCGCACGCGATCGCGACGGCGTCGCCCTCGTTGGTCGCGGCCACGAACGGCACCTCGGCATCGCCGATCAGCTCGTCGATCAGCGCCGTCAGGTAGGAGCACGGCACGCCCGTGAAGAAGTCGATCCCCGCGCGGCGGAGTTCCTCGACGAATCGATCGGAGCGGATCATCGCGTGGGGTGGGCCGCGGTAGAGACTCGAAGGCGCGCGCCGCCGCGATCTTACTCGGGTCGCACCGACGACGGAACACGAGCCCGCAGCGGGGACGGCCGACCCCGTCGGCCGGTTGCGCGGCGGAGGCTCGGGTTCGGCGGCTCGCGGACACCCGGACCGGGAGATCCGTCGAACCGATCAGCGCGATCGAAGCTTCCGATTGGAAAGCCGGGCCCGCGCGGCCGAGAATGCCCCCTCACGATCGAATCGAACCGACAGGAGACGACCGATGGCACCGAAGAATCCCCCCGTCGTGGAAGCGCTCGAAGAGCTTCTGGCCGACAGCTACACGCTCTACCTCAAGACCCACAGCTACCACTGGAACGTCAAGGGCCCGATGTTCTCGACGCTGCACACGCTGTTCGAGACGGAGTACACCGACCTCGCCCTCGCCGTGGACGAGATCGCGGAGCGCATCCGCGCGCTGGACGCGCCCGCGCCCGGCAGCTACTCGCAGTTCCAGCAGCGCGCCTCCGTGAAGGAGGACACGGGCGTGCCGGCGGCGACCGACATGATCCGCAACCTCGTGGCCGACCAGCAAAAGGTCGTGGACGCGGCGCGCAAGGTGGTCCGCGCGGCGGA
>CAYGPA010000214.1:0-6937 GCA_964351535.1 uncultured Planctomycetaceae bacterium | reverse complement strand
CAGGGCTACGCGCTGTGGCGGCGCGCGGGCTTCGCGGCCGGCGACACGCTGCTGGATCTCGGCTGCGGTCCCGGCTTCACGTCCTTCGAGCTGGCGCACGTCGTCGGCGCGGAGGGCCGCGTGATCGCGCGCGACGAGAGCCGTCGCTTCCTCGACCACCTGGCCGCGCGACGCCGGCATTCCGGGCGCACGCAGGTCGAGCCCAGCGTGGGCCGCATCGAGGACCTCGAGCTCGATCCCGGGAGCGTCGACGGCGCCTACGCGCGCTGGGTGTTCTGCTGGATGGCCGACCCCGCCGCGTCGCTGCGCCTCGTGTTCCGCTGCCTGCGGCCCGGCGGCGCGCTGGCGCTGCAGGAGTACCTCGACTGGGGCGCGCTGAAGCTCGCGCCGCACAGCGCCGCCGTCGAGCGCGCCGTCGCGGCCTGCATGGAGAGCTGGGAGGTCCCGATCGACGTCGGACAGGCGCTGCCCGGCCTGGCGCGCGAGACCGGTTTCGTGCTCGAGCACTTCGAGCCCTGCCTGCGCACGGGACCGCCCGGCTCACTCGAGTGGCGCTGGATCGGCGGGTTCCTGCACGCCTACCTGCCGAAGCTGGTCGCGCGCGGACTGCTGTCCGCCTCGGAGCTGGAGGAGTTCCGCGGCGACTGGGCCGCCCGGACCGCGGCCGGGACGGATCGGATCTGCGCGCCGGTGATGGTCAGCGCGCTGCTGCGCCGGCCAGGAAGCGCGCCGGGAGGCTGAGGCCCTCTCGCTCGAACTGCGTCGCGAACGAGGCGAGCCGCCACGCCTCGCCGTCGTGCACGAGCTGGATGCTGTCGAGGCCGCGCGTCTGCGTGCGACCGTCCGCGGGGGCGAACCCCTCGAAGGCGACGAAGGCGTGGGCCACGCGGCCGAACACGTCGATGCGCAGGCCGACGATCCGCTCGTGGAAGCCCGTGTCCGCGTACGGAGCGCTCGTCGCGAAGCGCTCGAAGTCGGCGAGGAAGCGCTGGGTGTCGTCGATCCGCGGCGCGCTGCCGTCGCGCATCGGCGGCACGAACACGGCTCCGGGGAGGTAGACGCCACGCTGCGTCTCCCAGTCGGGCTGCTCTCCGGCATCGAACGAGAAGGCGGCGTAGAGGCGCTCGAGCTGCTGATGGATCGCGGTGACCTCGGCCTCCGGTCCGCCGCTCGCGACAGGAGCCGCCGTGCGACAGCCCGCGAGACCGAGCAGTCCGAGGAGTCCGGAGCAGAGCGCGGCGCGGACGAGGGCGCGGAATCGCGTGGACATCGCCGCAGTCTACGCGCGCGAGCGCCTGCTAGGGCACGATCCGGAACTCCACGGCGTTCGTCAGCGCGTCGCCGAAGCCGCTCGCGGTGTTGCCCGGGTCGCGCTGCAGCCACTGCGCGCGCACGGTCTGGCCGCTCGTGAGCAGCGGGTGGACGCCGCTCTGGATCACGTGGTTGAAGTCGCGTCGGACGACGCCCGTGCACGGCGGGAGGCCGGTGGCCTGGGCCGCCTTCGGGGGGAAGCGCGAGACGGGCGACTTCACGCACAGCGTGCCGCCGTGGAACGGCAGGGTGCTGCGCTCGAAGCCGTACAGCAGCAGCGCGGCCTCTCCGGGGATCAGGTCCGCGCCCTCGATCGTCAGCGGGACCGTGCCGGTGACGCTCGCCACGCCGCTCGCGCGGAGGAACGGCACGCAGCTCTGCGACGTCGTCTTGCCGCGGCAGTAGAAGCGCGGCATGTCGATCACCT
Organism: uncultured Planctomycetaceae bacterium; assembly: GCA_964351535.1. Lineage (GTDB taxonomy): Bacteria > Planctomycetota > UBA1135 > UBA1135 > JAUIDW01. The sequence continues at coordinate 5,199 of CAYGPA010000214.1, read as the reverse complement.
GGTGGACGTAGGCCGCGCCGGCGTGGCTGCCGGCGTCCTCGTCGGAGGCCGCTCCGACCACGACCGTGTCGCCCTGCACCGCGACGGCCCCGGGATAGCCCTGGCCCGCGAGCGGGGCGTCGCCGGGCTGGAGCCAGCCCGTCTGCGGCCAGTGTCCGTCGCTCGCGCGGAACACGCGGGCCACGAAGGAGCCTGCGGCGCGCTCTCCGACGACGACGGAGTCACCCCACACGCCGACGGTCCGTCCGTTCGGGCGCGTGAAGGCATCGAGCAGCGTCACCTCGTTCCAGGCGAGTCCGTCGTGCTCGAACAGGAAGCCGATCCCCCGCGATCCGTCCGGCAGGAGTCCGGCCGCGACGATCCGATCGCCTTCGAGGTCGACCGCCCAGCCGAACCAGAGCGCGCCGTCCCGGGGAACGAGCTCGGCGACTTCGGTCCAGGCCGTACCCGATCGTTCGAAGACGTAGGCGGCGCCCCCGAGCGGGTCGCCGGTGTTCGCGAACAGAGCACCGACGACGGCGCGATCGCCCTCCAGAGCCGCGGAGAAGCCGAAGCGGTCCACGGCCGCGCCGACCGCGGAGAAGAGCTTCTGCTGCTGGACCCAGACCGTGCCCTGGCGAACGAACACGTACGCGGCTCCGGTGTTGGAGGTCGATCCGTTGGCCCCCGTGGCCCCCACGACGATCGTGTCCCCGTCGATCGCGACCGACGCTCCGAAGATGTGTCCGTCGTGGCCGTCGCTCGCGAGGAGCTTCTGCTGCTCGGTCCACACCGAACCGCTGCGCTCGAACACGTAGCAGGATCCCGACGTGCCGCCCAGGTCGTCGTCGTAGGGCGCCGCGACGACCGCGGTGTCGCCGTCGACGTCGACCGCGAACCCGAAGCGGTCCCCGTGGGCTCCGTCGCTCGCGAGGAACTCGGCCGCTTCGCTCCACGTACTCCCGGAGCGGTGGAAGACGTAGGCCTTGCCGGACCCCGTCGGGAAGTTGTTGAACATCGGCGCGCCGACGACGAGCGCGTCGCCGTCCAGCGCGACGGCCGCGCCGAACTCGTCCTCGGGCCCCACGGTGCTGCCGACGAGCTTCTGGACCTCGGTCCACTGAGCCCGCAGCGGCGGGGCGAGAAGGGCGAGCGAACTCGCGAAGACCAGGGCGATGAGAACGAATCTCGGCAGCTTCATGGCGTGGCTCCTCGTGGACGGGGTCAGGAACCCTAGTGGACCGCAGGAGACCTCGGGTGCCCATCCGCGCCTCTTCGGAATCGATCGGCGCCTTGTGGGTAGCGAGCGGGCACGCGCTCTCGTCTGCCTGGCCGCTGCCGGGACGGTTCGAGCTCGAGCGCGGCCTTCGGTCCCCGAGATCAGCCGAGCATGCCGGCGCAGTGGTCGAGCAGGTCGGTCACGGTCAGCATGCCGACGAGGCCCTCGCGATCGACGACCGGCAGGGCTCCGATCTTGCGCTGCGCCATCCGGCGCGCGGCGTGGATCAGGTCGTCGTCGGGGGCCACGGACTCGACGTTTCTCGTCATGAAGTCCTTCACCGGCGTGGTTCCGGGAAGCGCGCGGCCGAGGAGGGCTCGCAGGTCGCGGTCGGAGACGATGCCGAGCACGCTCTGGCGGTCGAGCACGGGCAGGTGACGCACGTTCTGCGCGCCCATGAGGGCCAGGGCCTCCGCCGCGGTCGTCTTCGCATCGATCGCGACCACGTCGGACGTCATGCGCTGAGCGACCGTGATACGAGCGGCCTCCCCCGCGGTCTCGCCGAGCTTCACCAGGGCCTTCAGCACGTCGATCTCGGTCGCGATGCCGCACAGGCGACCGCCGTCGACGACGGGCGCGCAGCCGACGCCCCACTCGACCAGCACCCTCGCCAGCGTGGACACGGACTCCTCCGGGCCGATCGTCAGCGGCTCGGGCTGCAGGACGTCCTCGAGGATCGCGGGCGCCTTCCCGCGCTCCCCGTTCCACATCCAGCCGGTCGACTCGAGCAGGTCCCGGTCGGAGACGACGCCGACGACGCGCCCCTCGCGCATCACGGGCAGGTGGCGGACGTCGAGCTCGCTCATGAGGTTGATCGCCTCCGCCAGGCCCCGGCTGGACTCGAGGGTCGCCGGGTCGGCGCTCATGATCTCTGCAACCTTCACGCGGTCCCCCTCCGGAGCTCGATCACGGGCAGATGGTGAACTGTACGGCGTCGGACAGACCGTCCCCGAAGCCCGCCGGCTCCATGGGGTCGCGCTGACGCCACTGGGCCACGATCCGCTGGCCGGGCGTCAGCCGCGGGTCCGAACCGTTCTGGATCGTCTTGTTGAAGTTGGACCGCAGGATCCAGCCGCTGCAGCCGCCGCCGACGTTCTTGGCGGACTTCAGGGAGGAGCGCAGGAACGGCACCTTCACGCACAGCTTGCCGCCGTGGAAGTTCAGGTTCGACTTCTTCACGCCGTAGAGCAGGAAGCCGGCCTCCTGGGGCGCGACGTCGTGCGCCGTGATGACGAACGGATCGCTGGGAGAGCTGCGAGGCACACCCGTCGCGGAGAGGAACGGCACGCAGCCGAAGGAGTTCGTCTTGCCCGTGCAGTAGAACTCGGCCGCCCCCTCGTGCGTGGGATCGTAGGGACGCGCCCCCATGTCCTTCGGAGATCCGTCCGGATCCATCGCGCCGGGATCGCCCGTGTTGATGCAGGGCGAGTCCGACGTCAGGAAGTAGTCGTCGATCGAGACACACCAGAACAGCGGGTCCTGGGCGATGTTCCCCAGCCCGGGCCAGCCGCCCTGCACGTCCGAGTAGAGCACGGCCAGGCCGCCTCCGGGGTCCGCGATCGCCTCGAGGTGGTTGCCCCACACGATCGAGTTGCGGACGGTGCTGCCGCCGTGCAGACCGTCACCCGCGATGCCGGCATCGTTGCCGACGACCGTGGTGGACTCGAGCCTGCAGCTCGCTCCGCCGCCGCCGAACTCGGCGTCGTTCGAGAAGACCTCGCAGTAGCGCAGGTCGGAGCCGTAGGCGCCGCCGCCCCAGGTTCCGGACCCGTCCTGGAGCAGGTCCAGCACGGAGTTCTGGTAGACCCGGCAGCGAACGAGGACGCTGTCCATCGCACCGCCGCCGAAGGCCTGAAAGCCGCGGTCCGGCACCAGCGCCTGGTTGTTCCAGATCAGGCAGTCGAGGGCCGTCGCGCCGAAGATCCCGCCGCCGTTGCCCCAGGAGAAGTTGCCGGTGATCTCGCACGACATCAGCGTCGCCGGCCCGTAGACCCCGCCGCCCTCGTGGTAGGTCCCGCTCTGGGATTCGCCCTGGTTCGCGACGATCAGGCTCTCGCGCACGCGGGTGGTGCCCGTGATGTGCAGGCCTCCGCCGAGCTGTCCGCGGTTGCCCCGGATGACGCAGCGCAGGAGCTCGCCCGAGCCGTGGAACCCGCCGCCGCCGATGTTGGCATCGCATTCCGCGATCGTGCTGTCGACGATCGTCACGTCGGGGGCGCCGAAGATCCCGCCGCCGCGCCCGGGCCAGTCTCCGCCGGTCGCCCAGAACTCCCCCGCCGTGTTGCGCAGGAGCTGGGAGTTCGCGACGAGGAGCGAACTCGTGGCGTCGCACCAGGCGCCGCCGCCGTCGGCGAATCCGTGCTGGTCGTACCGAGCCAGGTTGCTCTCGAACGTGCTCGTGCGCACGGTGCATGCGCTGCCGCAGCAGACGTAGAGGCCACCGCCGGTGGGCGCGTGGACCCAGGCGTTGCCGGTGGCGACGTTGTACGCGATCGTGCAGTCCTCGATGAGCACGCTGGAGTTCGAGACGTACACGCCGCCGCCGCGCTCGGCCGTGTTGTTCTCGACGACGCAGTCGCGAACGGTCAGGCCTCCGCCCTCCACGCCGATTCCACCGCCGGCCCGAGACGCGCCGCCGGTGATCGTGAACCCGCGCAGGAGGGTCGTGTCCAGAGCCGTACCCGGCCCGGCGACGACGACGCTGTCGCTCTGCTGGCCCACGATCGTCGTGTGCTCGGCGCCTTGCTGCGAGACGATGGTCAGCGCCTTGCCGCGAAAGTCCACGGTCCCCGGGTACGCGCCGGGCGCCACCGACAGCCGGTCCCCGGCGACCGTGGTCGGCCGCGAGATCGCGAACTGAATGCTCTTGAACGGAGCGGCGGTCGTGCCCGCACCCGGCGGCGTGGCGCTCGCGTCGACGTACCAGGTCGTCTGCGCACGCGCGGCGACGCTCAGGCAGAGGGGCAGGAGGAGGGCGGCTAAGGAACGAATCGAGGGAATTTTCAGGAGCATCATGGCTCGCGCCTTTCGGAAAGACGCAGCGGTGACCGAGGGCCAGCGTTCCTGCCCCCGGCTCCGGAATGCGCCTATTCTGCCACTTCCCCCAGCAAGCGTCGGCGTACCAGAGAGCGTACGCCGCGCCGGCCTCGGCGGTACGCCCGAGTACGAATTCTGGGAGCCCCGCCTGGGATCCGCCGGGGCGGGGCGGCCTGCGCGCTGTCCGGGTGCTCCCTGGCCCTGGCTTTCGTCCCTCGCCGGCCCCGCCGTGGACAGCTCGCCCGCACGGGCCCGCCGCCGCGGAGGCCCGCGGGTCGGGCTCCCGGTGCGGTCGACTACCGGCTTCGCCTGGGCGTCGCCCTCCCGGCAGCCTTCTTCGCCGCCCTCTTCTTGGCGGCCTTCTTCTTCGAGGCTTGCTTCGGAGTCTGCTGCTTGCTCGCCCCGCGAACGGCGCCCGAGGCACGGCTCAGCTCGTAGCTCTCGTCGAGCCACTTCTTCCAGAGCTTGGCCGGCAGCGGCTCGTCGGCGGTGAACCTCGCGGACACCCAGGCCGTCGACCCCACGCTGAAGCGGTCCGGCTCCTTCGCGGCCAGCTCGGCGGCCTCGGGGAGGGATCGCTTCAGCTTGAACATGGCCTTGTGGCGGCCGCCCTGCATCCCCACGAAGAGGAAGGCCTTCCCGCCGGTCTTGAACGAGCTCTGCGTGCAGGCGGTGCCCTCGTCGACCTCGGGATAGCGACTCGCGGCGAGGCGCATCGCATCGGTCGGGTCCTTCTTGCCGGCGGTCATCGGGATCTCCTCGGAGGTCTGGGGTCGGGAGCGGCGGGTCTCGACCGCGAGCAGCTGTCGAGCGGGGCCGACTGCCCACCGGCTTTACCTCGGCCCCGGCGGAGTGTCCACCCCGCATCAGCCCGGAGCTGCCGCTCGTGCTCCGGGGCCCCGCAG
>CAYGPA010000213.1:0-8852 GCA_964351535.1 uncultured Planctomycetaceae bacterium | reverse complement strand
CGTTGGAAGCAGCGTCGGAGGCGAGCAGCTTGGTCCGCTCCGTCCAGACCGTCCCCGATCGCGTGAACACGTACACCGCGCCGGCGCCGAGACCCCCCGCGTCGCTGGAGCTGAGCACGGCCGTGTCGCCCTCCAGGTCCACCTTCCCGCCGAACCCGTCGCCGAGCGCGCCATCGCTCGCAGTCAACAGGGCCTCGCGAACCCAGGTGCCGGACGAGTGCGTGTAGAGGTACGCCGAGCCCTGAAAGACGAGGGGCGCGTCCGAAAAGGGCACGCCGACCAGCACGGTCGAGCCGTCGATGGCCACGTCCTGGCCGTAGTTGAAGCCGGCGATGGACTCGCTGAGCTTCGTCTCGAGCTGAGCCCGCGCTGGGGCGGCGAAGGCCAGCCCCACGAGGAGCGCCAGCGCAGCGGGCGCCCGGAAGACGGATACTTGCATGTGCTCAGCTTCGAACGGCAACCCCGATCCGACGATCCGCAACATGGCGCAGTGGCCGCGCAAGTACCGCTTAGACCGTGTCGCGCTCGGGGAGCGAACGCGCCCCGGTCACGACTCGCTGCGCGGGATCCGAGAGGCTCACGGGCCCCTGCGGTCCGTCCCTATCACGGCAAGATCGTGAAGCGCACGCCGTTGGTCAGGCCGTCGCCGAAGCCGGCGGGGTCGGTCGGGTCGCGCTGGCGGTACTGGGCGGTGACGACGCGGCCGGCGGTCAGGCTCGGGTCGGTGCCGCTCTGGATCGTGGCGTTGAAGTTGCGGCGCAGGACCCAGCCCGAGCAGCCTCCGCCCGTGTTCTTCGACCCCTTCACGGGCGTGCGCACGAAGGGCAGCTTCACGCAGAGCTTGGCGCCGTGGAAGTCGAGGCTCGACTTCTTCGTGCCGTAGATGATGAAGCCGGCCTCGCTCGGAGCCACGTCGTTGCCCGTGACCGTGAACGCCACCGTGCTGGAGACGCTCGGAGAGCCGACCGTGGTGATGAACGGCACGCAGCCGGCCGAGTTCGTCTTGCCCGTGCAGTAGGTCAACGCCGGCTCGAGGCGCCAGACGGTGTCGGGGAGCACGGCGTAGAGCTCGTTCTTGAAGACCACGAGCTGCGCATACTCGCCGTTCACCTGGCCGAATCCGCTGCCGGGATCGACGCGCGTCCAGGTCGTGCCGCTCACGTAGCGCCACACCTCGGTCCCGCTCGCCAGGTTGAACGTCGAGCCGTACATCTCTCCTCCGTATTCCGCCAGCGACGCGATCGCGAGGTTCGGAGTCGACCCGTAGCCGGGCAGGCTGACCTGCGTGAAGGACGAACCGCCGTCGTAGCGCCACACCTCGCCGCCGGCGGACGGCGAGCTGATCGTTCCGATGTACAGCGCGCCGTTGAACGGCAGGGCGGGCTCGATGTCCGCGTTGTTCGCGTCGCCGAAACCGTCGGTGTTGCGCTGGACCCAGGAGGTGCCGCCCTGGTACTCCCACGTCTCGGTGCCGGTCTGGTAGTTCTCCGTCGCCGCGTAGAGGACGTTGTTGTAGACGTACAGGCTGGCGTATTCGTTGTTCCCGGCGGAGGCGTCGAAGCCGTTGCCGGGGTCGACGCGCGTCCACGACGTCCCGCCCTGGTACTGGAGCACCTCACAGCCCGTGGGATTCGACGTGCCGGCGTAGAGGTTGCCGTTCCAGAACGCGAGCTCCGCCTCGGGGTTGAGACCTCCGAGGCCGTTCTGCCCGATCGGCGTCCACGACGAGCCGCCGTTGTAGCGCTGCACGCCGCAGCCCGTGACGAAGTTGTACGTGACGGCGTAGAGCGTGTTGTTCAGCACGACGAGCTCGCCGTCCTGGTTCTGCGGATTGCCGAACCCGTCGACGTTGACCTGCGTCCACGTGGCGCCGTCGTGGGTCCACACCTCGACACCCGTCACGGTGTTGCCCGTGATGACCAGGAAGTCTCCGCCGAACACGGCCGCGCCCTGCAGCTCGGTGTTGTTGGCGTCCCCGAACCCGCCGGTGCTGCTGGGAGTCCACGCGCCCACTCCGTCGTGGCGCCACACTTCCATGCCCGTCACCGAGTTCTCGGTGGCCACGTAGAGGAACCCGCCGTACTCGAGCGCTCCGAACTCTCCGTTGTTCGAGTTGCCGAAGCCTGGCGTCGTCGTCCCCGTCCAGGTCTGTGCCAGGGAGGTCCCCGCAAGGGCGAGGGCGAGCGCTCCCGTCAGAAGAATGCGATTCCGCAGCATGCCAGTCGTCTCCCTTCTCGTGCTCGGGCCCACCGGCCCGTCTTCCAGTCCAGCCGACTCGAATGTACGCCACTCACGTGAATTGCGCATTCCCGCGATCGATTCCGCCTCCACGAACCCGGCGCGCAATCGTCTCCGGTGCACGTCATACTCGGCGTGTACGCCCCGTGCCCCGAATGCCCTGCGCCCTCGTCCGCACGATCCCGAGGACTCCACGATGCACACGTCCACCCTTCGCCTCTCCCGCCGCCGCTTTCTCGAGTGCGCGAGCCTCACCGCCGCGGTGGGCGTCGCGCCCGGCGCCCTCGCTTCGACCTCGGCGCGCGCGCCGCGCCTGCGCAAGTGCCTCAAGTACGGGATGGTGCAGGAAGGCGAGACCGTGCTCGCCAGGTTCGAGCTCGCGAAGGCGGCCGGCTTCGCCGGCATCGAGCTCGACAGTCCGAACGACCTCGCACTGGAGGAGGTGCTGGCCGCGAAGCAGGCCACGGGGCTCGAGATTCCCGGCGTCGTCGACTCCGTGCACTGGCGCAAGCCGCTTTCGTCGCCCGACGCCGACGTCCGCGCCGCGGGTCGCAGCGCGCTGGAGACGGCCCTGCGCGACTGCAAGGCCTACGGCGGCACGACGGTCCTGCTGGTTCCCGCGCGCGTCAGCGCCGACGTCTCCTACGACGACGCGTACCGCCGCTCGCAGGAGGAGATCCGCGCCGTGCTGCCGCTGGCCGCCGAGCTCGACGTGAAGATCGCGATCGAGAACGTGTGGAACGACTTCCTGCTGTCGCCACTCGAAGCCGCGCGCTACGTCGACGAGTTCGAGAGCCCGCAGATCGGCTGGTACATGGACGTCGGCAACATCGTCAACTACGGCTGGCCCGAGCAGTGGATCCGCATCCTCGGCCCGCGCATCCTCAAGCTCGACATCAAGGAGTTCAGCCGCCAGAAGCGCAACGACGAGGGCCTCTGGGAAGGCTTCCGCGTGGCGCTCGGCGAGGGCGACTGCAACTGGCCCGCGGTCCTCGCGGCGCTGGACGACATCGGCTACTCCGGCTGGGCCTCCGCCGAGGTCTCCGGCGGCGACCGCGCGCGCCTGGAGGAGATCTCGCGGCGCATGGACCGCATCTTCGCGGGGTAGGTTTGAAGTCCTGGAGCGTTGTTCACCTGGCGGCCACCGCCGCGGCGTTTCTCGCGGGCTGCACGGCTCCTCCGAGCGCGCAGGAGACCGGCCTCGAGACCGACGACCACGCCTCCGCCTCCGCCGGACCGAGCGGCTTCCTCCGCGAGGACGGCGTGTGGGAGGCCGGCTTCGTCCTCAGCTCCGACCTGAAGCTGCTGCTCCCCCCAGCCGACCGGATGGACGTTTCCGGAGAGACCGCATGGAGGCTGCTGGCGCAAGACGTCGCTGCGGGGATGCGGCGGGGCTCCGTGGTCTGTGACGCAATCGACGTGCGGCTCACCTGGGTGAGACCCGGCCTCGCCTCGGAAGCCCGCCGGGGCTTCGTCGCCGACGAAGTGGAGGGCCTCGAGGTCGGAGACGACGGCGTGAACGCCGTCGTCCTGGACCGGACTGCAAACCGGGGACCCGGCGCACGCGCTATCGTGTACACGTCGGAGTCCGGAGAGATTCGAGGGATGGACGTCGTCCTGCGTCCGGATAGCTGGCGCATCTCGGGGCGGAAGCGAAAGCTCTTCTGGGGCAGGTACGTAGACGCCGAGATCGCCCACGCGGTGGCCCTGGCGGCGGGGTGCCACGACGAGCGGGTCCTCGATTTCATGGCCTGCGGCGAACAGTGCCCGGGCTGGGTCGAGTAACCCCCAGCCCCGCGGCGGATATCTTTGCAACCGATGAGTCCAACGTCGGCGCGGCGGCACCGTTAGCATCGACGTGGACGCGGGATCGGTTCCCGCACACGGGCCCATGCTGCGCAGGCTCGCAATTCTGGCTCCGCTGCTCGCCCTTCTCGGGGTGGCGCTCTGGTTCGTCCGCGAGAAGCCCGAGAGCTCGCTGGCGACCGTCGCGGCCCCCTCGCGGGCGGAGCTCCAGGATCGGGAGCCCGCGGAGCGCGCGCCGATCCGCGACGTCGGGCCGCGCTCCGAACGCGACCCGGCCGGCCAGGTCGCCGGTCGCGTCGTCGACTTCGAGAGCGGCGAGCCGGTCGCGGGCGCGACCGTCGCGAACGGTTCCGCGAGCACCACGACGGACGCCGAGGGTGCCTTCGAGCTCACGCCGCGCGGCGACGCGTCGATCTCCCCCGCCGACCGGCGGCGGCTGACGATCACCGCTCCCGGCGCCTGCGTGCTCGAGGCTACCGTCGCGGTCGGGGTCGAGCCGACCCTGCGCTTGCCGCGCGCGGCCGCGGTCCACGGCACGGTGCGCGACGCGAACGGGAACGCCGTCGCCGGCGCCACCGTCGCCCCCAACCTGTGGGATCGCCGCGACCTGGGGCTCGAGGACGTCGAGCGCGACACGCGCACGCCGCTCGCGGACCTCCCGGAGGGCCAGCGCATCGTGCCGACCGAGGCGCGGCACCCCGGCGCGCGGATCGGCCCGCTGGGCAACTTCCGCCTCGAGGGGCTGCGCCCGTGGACGCCCAAGCTGCCGCTGCGCGTGTGGGGACCCGGCCTCGCGCTCGAGACGTTCGTCGTCGATGCGGTCGGCCCTCCCGGCTCGGACACGCGCTTCGACATCGTGCTCGCGCAGACCGTCGCGGGCGGCACGACGCTCGTCGGCGACGTGCTCGTCAACGGCGCGCGCGTCGAGGCGGACATCGCCTGGTGGTGCGAAGGCCGCGAGGGCGCCGCGGTCACGCAGCCGCCGAGCCCGTTCCAGATCGAGGGCGTGCGCGGCACGGTCGAGCTGCTCGTGACGCCGCGCGGCTGGTCGTTCCTGCCCGAGTCGCTGCTACCCGAGCGGCGCGTCGTGGTCCCCATCGGCACCGAGACGCTGCAGCGACACGACGTCGAGCTCGAACTGGACCTCGCGCCGATCGAAGGACGCGTTGTCGACACGGCCGGGCAGCCGGTCGCCGAGGTCTACGTCTCCGCGACCGCGTTCGAGGCGCCCTTCGCGGGCGTGACGACCGACCAGGACGGCGCGTTCGCGCTCGCCGTTCCGCAGGCCGTCGGGACCTACGAGCTGAAGGCCGTGCAGGAGGCGCGCTCGGCCGTCGTCCCCGGCGTGACGCCCGGCTCGAGCACGGTCGAGATCGTCCTGAACGCCGTCGGCCGCCTGCGCTACCGCGCCGTCGACGCGCGGACGCGCGCGCCGATCGAGCGCGTCGGCCTGCAGTGGCGCCACCCCGGCGAAGAGCTGCGCATCGAGTCCCCGTCCGTCGCCGACGCAGCCGGCTGGCGCGAGGCCGTCGTCGGCGCCGGAGTGATCGAAGTCGCGCTGAGCGACCGCACGCGCGCCCACCGCTCCGTCGGCGACCTGGCCTTCACCGTGCCCGCGAACGGCGTCGCCGAGCTCGAACTGGAGCTCCCGCGCGGCTTGACGCTCGAGCTGCGCCTCGCGAGCGAACCCGCGAGCTGGCTGCGCACCCGCCCGTGCCTCTTGATCGAGCCCGAACTCGAGCCCTTCGTCCACTTCTCGCTGGGCCAGTTCCACCTTCTCCCGAGCGCGCCGGTGACGTTCACCCAGGACTCCCGCTCGGTGCGCTGGAGCTTCCGCGGCGCCACGATGCACGGCCTGCGCGCCGGCCGCTACCGCTTCCTCGTCACCCCGGGCAAGCCGATCCCGCAGCCCGCGGAGATCGAGCTCACGACGGACGGCCAGCTCGTCGAAGTGCGCTGGGAGGGTCCGTGATGCGCCAGCTCGCCGTCCTGGCCCCCTTGCTCGTCATCGTGGCCGCTCTCTACGCCTGGGAAGACTCCGGGCCCGCTCCTACGATCCGAAGCGCGACCGCCCTCGACACCGGACGGCGCGTGGCGACCCTCGCCTCGATTCCGCAGGCGGCGACGCACGTCGAGCCGGTCGCGCGCGGCGCGCGGGTCCCCGTGATGCCGCCACCGCGTGACGCAACCCGCTCCGGCCGTCGCGCGCAAGGCGCGGACAACGTCGTGCGTGTGCGCGCCATCGACGCCACGACCGAGGAGCCGCTGGCGGGCGTGAAGATCGGCCAGCGCGGCGACGGACCCTACCCGCCGGTCCACACCGACGACGACGGCTGGGCCGAGATCCGGTGGGCGACGCCGAACCGCAGCTTCTTCGCCCACGTCGAAGCCGAGGGTTACGCGGAGGTCTCCGCTCCGCTCCTCCCGTTCGCGGTCAAGACACTCCGGCTGAGGCCCTACGGAACGCTTCGAGGTGTCGTCGTCGACCGCAAGACCGGAGCCGCCGTGTGCGGCGCGAAGGTCAGCGTCTTGAATTCGATCGCGCCAGGCACGGAGACGGACTCCGGGGGCTGGTTCGAGCTGCAACGCTTCGCGTTCGGCGCGCCGGAGCATCTCGAGATCACGGCAGCGGGCTATGCGACGCAGAGAATCGGAATCGACGGCGACCCCCGGACCGAGACCGTCCTGGAGCTCCGCGCGGCGCGTCGCCTCTTCGGTCGCGTGCTCGACCACGCGACAGGCCGCCCCGTCGCGCGCGCCTCCATCGAGGCTCCCGGAAGCCGGGACCGCACGGACGAGCACGGACTCTTCGACGTCGAGGTCCTCCCGACGGACGAGCAACCCGAGGTCGAGGTCGAGGTCCGAGCCCGTGGATTCTGCGACGCCACCGCGCGGCTCATCCCGTCGATCCACGAGGTGTCGATCCACCTACCTCGCACCGCGACGATCGAGGGCGAACTGCGGAACGAACGCGGCCCGGTGAGGGGCGTCACGGTGAAGGCTCTCGACCCACCCAGTGCTTCCTCGAAAGGTGCCGGCGTGAAGTTCGGGGACGGCCTGTGGATTCGCAGTCCCCGGATGTCCCCGGGAAGGGACCTGACCGACGAGGAAGGACGCTTTCGCATCGAGGGGATTGTCCCGGGGTCGCGGAAGATGTGGCTGGAAGCCACGGGCCGGCGGGGGGGCAGGCGCAGCTACGTGATCGACGCGCCCGAGCGGCCGAACGGCAGGACGAGCCTGCGGCTGTACCCCGGATGTCCCGAGGAACTGCCCGTGGACGCGAAGCGCCGCGGCAGCTTGCGATCCACCCGATGAAGCGCACTCTCGCGATCCTCGCTCCAGTCTGCGTCGTTGCCGCGGTGCTCGCTGCGTTCACGTGGCGACCGGGCGAGTCGCCCGCTCGCCTTCCGCTGCCGAAGAGCCCCTCCTCCGCAGAGCGACTCACGGCCGAGATCGACCCCCCGGTCGCGCCGATCGGCGTCGTGGCGCGGAATGCCGGGTCTCGGACGGAGGCGCCGCTCCTGCTGGAAGAGGACAGCTCCAGGATCTTCGTTCGCGCGCGGGACGCGATCACGAGGGCGCCGCTCGCCGACGTCGAGGTGCTCGCCGACGCGCCTGGATTCGAGGTCGAGACCCGGACGGGCTCGGACGGCTGGGCCGAGGTGAACTGGCCGGATGAGCAGGAAGCCGTCGTGAGGCTGCGTTCTCCCGGCCATGCCGAGCGCACGCTCGAACTCACGGCCCCCGCGCGAACCAGCGTGGAGCTCCTTCCGCTCGGCACGCTCTCCGGCTTCGTCATCGACCGCGACACCTCGCGGCCCGTCGCCGACGCCACGGTCCTTGCCGGCACGCCGGGCCGCGTGGTCGTGACCGATCGCAACGGCCGCTTCTCGGTCGAGGACTTCCCGTTCGGGCGGCCCTCCACGTTCTTCATGGTGACGGCGCGCGGCTACGGGTCGCAGCACCTTCAGATCGTCCCCGATCGAAGCGGCTACAACGTGCTGGAGCTCGCCGTGGCGCAGCGCCTCGTCGGAACCGTGTTCGACTACGACAGCGGACTCCCGGTTTCCGGGGTCGAGATCCGGGCGGGGCGCGCGCGCGGCACGACCGAGCTCGACGGCTCCTTCGACGTCGAGGTACCGCCCCGGATCGACGTGATCGAGGTGACGCTCCTCGCGGACGGCTACTGCGAGGCGACGGTCGAGCTGAAGCCCTCGGCCGGCGGCACCGACCTGTTCCTCCCGCGCACGGCGACGGTCGCCGGCATCGTGCGCGACGGCCGCGGCAACCCCGTGGCCGGTGCGAGCGTCGGGCCCCAGCCCGATCGGGTTCGCGTGCAGGGCCTCAAGGGAGCCATACGGATCCAGAACCAGGCGCCGAGTCGCCTGAAGCTCGCCAGCGGCATGCGCATCGGCGTGCCGAAGGCGGGGCGCGCGGAGGCCGTCACGGGAACCGACGGCCGCTTCGTCCTCGAGGGCCGGCTTCCCGGCGCGACGCTCGGTCTGCAGGTCCGCGGCGAGGACCTCGAGACGCGGAACTTCACGATCGAGGTCGGCGGCCCCGGCTCGACCACCGAAGTCGACCTGTTCCCCGGCAGCCCCCTCGAGTTCGACCGCCTCGTCCACCTGGAGACGATGCTGTGGAGGCGCTGAGCCGAGCTCGACGAGTCCGGGCAGGTCGTCGAGGTACGCTGGGACCTCGTGCGATGGAGAAGGTGCTGCTGCTCTTGCCGCTCGCGGTGCTCGCGGGTCTTTGCTGGTGGATGCTCGGAGAGCCCGCGGCGTTCGAGGAGGCCGTGCGGGTCGACG
>CAYGPA010000212.1:4976-8856 GCA_964351535.1 uncultured Planctomycetaceae bacterium | reverse complement strand
GCCGGAGCCGCTGGACTCGGCGGAGACGCCGGACTCGCCGGAGTCGCATCGGCGAGCTCCTCGGGCGCGAGCAGCTGCTGGTAGCGCTCCGCGCGGGTGCCGGGCGCCGGCGCCAGGCGGCGGACGAGGCCCGCCTCGAGCTGCGCGGCGAGCGCCTCGGTCAGCGCGGGCAGCGAGGCGATCGGCTGCATGCGCGAGGCGCGCGCGCGCAGCTCGCCGGGCTGCTGGGCGCCGCGCAGGAGGAGCTCGGCGAGGATCACCAGCCCGGCTTCGCCGACCTTCAGGCGCTCGCGAGCGTTGTGACGGAACTTCTCGACGCGGCTGCCCGCGGGCACGACGCGCCCGGCCATTCCCTTCATCACGAGCCCCTGCAGCGCGACGTCGACCTCCGCCTCGAGGTAGTCGACCACCGGGTGGCGATTGCTCTTCTGGTTCGAGCCGTTCGTCGCGGCGTTGAGGCTCAGCGGGTACTGATCCGGCGTCGTCAGCTCCTTCTCGATCAACACGCCCAGCACGCGGGCCTCGTGGGAGTTCAGCTGGATGTCGGCCATGGCGTCGAAGCTACGCGATACGGCGCGCCGCGCAAAGGAGCGGCTCAGCCGTCCGCGAGGCCGAGCTCGAGCACGAGGGCCTCCAGCTCGCGTGCGATGGCCCGCGCCGCGATCGCGTGTCCGGCCGGATTCCAGTGCGGATCGTCGGGGAAGCAGTGCGGGTGGACGTCGGTCGTGCGGAAGTCCTCGAGCAGCGAGCGCACGGGATAGTCCCCTCGCCCGGCGAGCTCCTCGAAGAAGCGGAAGGGCTCCAGCACGTGCGGCCCGAGGATCGAGTGCGCGCGGCCGGGCATGTCCAGCTCGTAGTCCTCGGGACACTCCACGTCGCTGTACTGGTGGTAGCGCGGCAGCGCGAACAGCACGAACGGGATGCCGCGCTCGTCGCACCAGGCGTCGATGGCCGCGACGTTGCGCGCCAGGGGCTCCATCCAGGCGCGCGTCTCCTCCAGGGGCGCCTCGGTGACGAAGTAGCGCTCGCGCGGCAGGCCGTCGTTCGACGCGCGCCACCAGCGCCAGTAGAGGCCGGGCGCCCACGACTCGAGCATCCGGAGCGTGAGCGGCAGCTTGTCGTAGAAGCGGTAGATCCCGCGCCTCTCGACCATGCCCTCCCACTTCACGTCGTCGTGGAAGTCGGTCAGGTCGACGAACAGCGCCACGAGCGCCGGCCGGTAGCGCTCGCCGTCGTCGCGCAGCCGGCGCAGGCTCAGGTACGGCGACGAGCTGGTCCAGCCGAAGTTCGCCACGCGCACGCCGCGCCCGGGGAAGCGCTCGGCGAGCGCGGCCTCGACGCGCTCCGCGAAGGTCTGCGCGGGATCCTGGATGCGCATGCCGTAGGTGAACGAGTCCCCGAGGAAGATCAGGTTCAGGTCGCCCGCCGCGAACGCCTCGGGCTCGGGCGTCGCGCGGATGGCGTCGGAGTTCCAGCCCGGAACGGGCTGGGCGGGCCTGGGCGGCCGGTGGTCGGGGTCCTGGACGACGTTGTAGGTGACGAGCCGCAGCGGCCGCACGAGGTACGGCGCCACGACGAGCTCGACGCCGATCCACCAGAGGACGACGGCCGCGAGCCACAGCGGCACGCGCGCCCGCCGGAGCCACAGCAGCCCGAGCAGTCCGACGAGCACCCAGAGCGCGACCCCGATCGCCAGCGCGGCCGCGTACTTCTCGTCCGCGAGGCGCAGCTCCTTCTCCAGCAAGAGCGCGTACTTCTCGTCCGCGAGGTTCCCGCCTTCGGCGGACGGCCCGGCCTCCAGCCGCCACGCGATCAGCGCGTGCCCGAACAGGCGGTACCCGAGAGCCAGGACGACGAGCAGCGCCGCCAGGACTCCGAGCAGGACGAGCAGGTGGCGTCGCCTGCCTGGAAGCGTCGTGCGGTCCGGGGCGCTCCTGCGATCCGGAGGGTCTGTGCGATCGGGCGAGCTCATGGGTTCGGCCGCGGCGGCGCGGTGCAGCAGTCTACTCCTCCGCCCCCGTGCGTACGGGCCGCGCTTTCGAGCGCCGATCCCGCCCCGACGGGTGCTCCCGACTCCCGATCCGGGCGCCGATCCGGGCGATGGATCGACGCGCGTTCCGGGTAGCCTTTCGGCAATGTCCGAGCCTGAACGAGAGCCCCCCGCGCGCCGAGGCGCGGCGCTGCTGCTCCTCGCCCTGCTGATCGGGCTGGCGCTCGCGGCGGTCGGGATCGACTGGGGCCTGCCCGACGACGACCACTTCCAGTCGTACCACGGCGGCGAGAGCCGCGCGGTCGGCGTCGCCCAGCAGATGGACTGGACCCGCGGCGACCTGGAGCCGCGCTGGCGCGGGGCGCCGTTCTTCCGCTGGGGCTCGCACGCGCTGTACGCGTTCCACGGGGCCCAGTGGCTGGCGAGCGTCGCGGGTCTGCTCGAGATCGGCGGCGAGCCCGCGACCTGGACGCGGCGCGACGTCGCGAACGGCCACCTGGTCGCGCGCTGGGTGTCCGTGCTCTACGCGGTGGGGACGATCGCGCTGGTCGCGTGGCTCGGGCGCCTGTCGTTCGGACGCCGCGTCGGGCTGTGGGCGGCGCTGGGGGCGGCCGTCTGTCCGCTGCTCGCCTACGAGGCGCGCTTCGCGACGTCGAACACGTGCCTCACGTTCTGGTGCGTGGCCGCCGTGGGGCTCGCGATCCGCGCGGCGGAGCGCCGGACGGCCGGTTCGTTCGCCGCGGCGGGCGCCGCCGCGGGTCTCGCGGTCGGCGCCAAGCTGTCGGCGCTGGCGCTCGGAGCGCCGGCCGTGCTGGCGGCGTTCGCGGCCTCGGCCGGCCCGGGCGCTTCGGCGGTCGCGGAGGTGACGCTCGGAGCGCGCCTGCGCCGCATCGGCGTCGCGCTGCTCGCCCTCGCGGTCGGCGGCGCGGCGGGGTTCCTGCTCGTCACGCCCTACGCGCTCGTGCATCCCGACGCGTTCTGGGAGCAGGCCGTGGCCGAGGTCTTCGAGCACAGCAAGGAGGGCCACGGGCTGGTCTTCGCCGGCACCGGCAACGGCCTCGCGTACCTCGCGTTCGTGAACATGCCGGTGTCGATGTCGCACCCCCTGTGGATCGCCGGCGCGCTCGGCACCGTGGCGCTGGCCTCGGTCGCGCTCGCGCGCGGACCGGGCGTGCGCGCGCGCGTGCCGGCGCTGCTCGTCGCGACCTGGATCCTCGCGAACGTCTTCGTGCTGGCCCGCGCGGAGGTGCGCTATCCGCGCTACCTGATGCCGCTGTGTCCGTTCCTCGTGCTGGCCGCCGCCTTCCTGCTGCAGCGCGTGCTCGAGAAGCTGCCGGCCCGCGGACGCGTCGCGCTGCGCGCCGTCGGCGTCGTCACGCTCCTGTGGGCGGGCGCGCAGACGCTCGCGAACGTGCTGCCCTTCGCGCGCCCCGACCCCAAGGACCAGGCGCTCGCCTGGTTCGACCAGGAGGTCCCGGAGGGCTCGTCGGTCGCGTTCCTCAAGCGACCGAGCCACCTGACCCCGCCCATCCATCCGCTCGCGGGCGATCCGTTCCAGACGGGCGCGGACGCGCGTGTCGCTCGGCGCGCGAACTACCGCTGGGTGTTCCTCGACGCGCGCCCCACGGCGCTGGACGACGAGCGCCCCGACTACGTCGTGGTCAACGAGCTCGAGCTGCGCGCCGAGCTGCGCCTCGACCCCGCGGACGCCGAGCTCGACGAACGCCTGGCCCGGCGCGCCGCGGGCGTGCGCGCGCTGTGGACGGCGCTCCGAAGGGACTACGCGCCGCCGCTGCGCTCCTTCGAGAACGAGGCCCGCCTGGGTCCGCTGTCGTTCGCGTGGTGCTCGCGCGTGCGCGGCTGGGCCGCCGCGACCCAGCGCATCGACGT
>CAYGPA010000212.1:0-4876 GCA_964351535.1 uncultured Planctomycetaceae bacterium | reverse complement strand
CGATGCTCCAGTTCACGTCAGATTCCAGCCGATGAGACTTCCGGGCCGGAAAGTGCTGTGCTACAAGGACTTGCACCGTTGTCGGGCCGTCCGCGAGCCGTACGCAAGGCGTTGCGGCAGCCCGACTTCCGGCTATCCTTCGCGAACTGCTCTTCGAAGGCCACCGAACGCCGGCGCCCCGCGCGCCCAAGCCCTGCGCATCCCATGACCGAGACGATCGCCGACACCGTCAAGAAGGCCGAGGAGTTCGCCGTCGACCCCGGGCTGTGCATCGCGTGCGATGCCTGCTGCGACGACTTCCCCGAGATCTTCTTCATGGGGGACGACGCCAAGGCGCACCCCTACGACGGGCACGACTCCTCCCTCTACAACGCGCGCACCGTCATCGACGTGTGTCCGACGGCCGCGATCTCGTTCTCCGGCGAGGTGCCTCCGCCCGAGGACCTCTCGAAGCTCGAGGAAGTCCCCGGCTGGGAGGTCGAGTGGGCCAAGTGGCGTGGGGCCGAGGAAGACACCGTCGAACGCGACCGCCGCTACGGCCGCGATTACTCGGTCTCCGAAGAGGACGGCTTCCTCCAGGTCGAGGTCCAGCTGCCGCGCCGCGTGCCGGCCGTGCGCGACCGCTTCCGCTACGGGCTGCCCGAGATCATGCCCATGTACGGGCACCACGTCCTGCAGGACGGCAACAAGCTGCAGATCTACGGCTGGGTCAAGGACCCGCAGATCCGCGCGCTCACGCACACCTCCAGCTCGTTCCCGGGCCAGTTCGTGATCGAGATCGAGCTGAAGCGCAGCACCTTCGGCTACGAGGCGCGCTTCGACGGCCACAACAAGCTGACCGTCGCGGTCTTCACCGACCCGGACGAGCGCGCGGCCTACGAGTGGAAGTCCCACTTCATCACCGAGGCCTGCACCGCCTGCTCGATCTGCGAGCGCGTCTGCCCCACCAACGCGATCACGAGCGGCGAGATCTACTACATCGATCCCGAGCTCTGCATCAACTGCTCGGTCTGCGGCATCTACTGCCCGTTCCACGCGATCGACGACAACCGCCAGGTGACCGTCGACTACATCAAGCCCAAGCAGGTGCCCAAGGCCGTCGTCCACGAGGAGCTCTGCACCGGCTGCGAGTTCTGCGTCGACGTGTGCCCCTTCGAGGCGCTGAAGATGGAGCTGTGCGACGACGGCTTCAACCGCATCGCCGTGGTCATCGACAAGAACTGCACGTCCTGCAAGCTGTGCGAGCAGGTGTGCATCAAGGACGCGATCGAGGTGCCGCGCGTGCAGGAGTTCGACGACATCGGCATGTCGTTCCAGAACTACCTGTTCGACGGCCATTGATCCGACCCCGAACGTTCGAGGGCGAGGCGTCCCGCGTGCACCGCGGGGCGCCTCGTCTCGCTTCCGGCCTCCAGCCCTACTCCGGAACCTCGGGCCGCGGGGCCTCTTCGGTCCCGTCCCGCCCCACCGAGCGTCCGCGCCCCAGCAGGCTCGCCGGCTGGACCGCGCCGCGGCCGTACTTGCGCCGCAGCTCGTCCAGCGCCGGCGCGGCCTTCGAGAGCCGCTCGTCGCGCCCGTCGCCCGCCTCGCGCGCGCCGGCGTCGACGCCGAAGAGCTCGTTCTGCAGCGGCATGTGCACGTCCTGCAGCCCCGAGACCTGCAGGCCGATCAGCCGCAGCGGCTCGGAGGCGGGCACGCGCTCGAGCAGCGCGCGCGCGGTCGCGTACAGGCGCGGGCCGAGGCTGGTCGGGAAGTCCAGCGTGCTCGTGCGCGTGATCGTCTTGAAGTTCCAGAAGCGCGCCTTCAGCGTCACCGTGCGTCCGCGCAGGCCGGAGTCGCGCAGGCGGTAGGCGAGCTCCTCGGAGAACTCCAGCAGCCGGCGGCGCAGCTCCTCGCGGTCGCGCACGTCGTCGGGGAACGTGCGCTCCATGCTGATCGAGCGCTCCTCGCGCCGCGGGTTCACGCGGCGCGGGTCGATGCCGTGGGCCAGGTCGTGGATCCACGCGCCGCTGGCGCCGAACTCGCGCAGCACCTCGCCCCGGTCGCGGTCCGCCAGGTCCTTCACGGTCAGCACGCCGAGGCGTTCGAGCCGCTTGGCCGTGCGCTCCCCGACGCCGAAGATCTTGCGCACCGACAGGGGATCGAGCACGTCGCGCACCTCGTCCGCGCGGATCACGCGGAAGCCGTCGGGCTTGTCGAGGTCCGAGGCGAGCTTCGCGAGGAACTTCGAGGGCGCCACCCCCACCGACGCCACGAGCCCCGTGACCTTCAGGATGTCGCGCTTGATCGCCTTCCCGATCTCGATCGCGTCCCCGAACAGCCGCTCGCAGCCCTCGACGTCGAGGAAGGCCTCGTCCAGCGACAGCGGCTCGACCAGCGGCGTGTACGAGCGGAAGACCAGCATGATCTCGCCGCTGGCCGCCGTGTAGCGCTCGAAGTCGGGCGGCGAGACCCCGAGCGCCGGACAGAGCCGCAGCGCCTGCGCCGTCGCCATCGCGCTGTGCACCCCGAACTTGCGCGCCTCGTAGCTCGCCGCCGAGATCACCCCACGCCCCTCGGCCGGCCCCCCCACGCACACGGGCTTCCCCGCCAGCGTCGGATCGTCACGCACCTCGACCGACGCGTAGAACGCGTCCATGTCGACGTGCAAGATGCTCGGAACCGCGGCCTCCACCAACCGCGCATTCTAGGGGCGTGAGCCCCCATGGGCGATCGCGGAGGACTGCTAGCGGCCCGCGAGCGCCTCCGAGGCCAGCGCGACGCGCACGGGCGTGTCTGCGCCGGGTCCGATCTGGACGGCGACCTCGGCGCGCACGCACCCCGGCGCCTCGAGGACCAGTCGATAGGGGCCTGGCCGCAGCGGCTCGTGGGTGCGGAAGGCGATCGAGTGCGGACGGCCCTCGGCCTCGGATCCTTCGAAGGAAGGCTCGAACAGGAAGAACGACAGCTCGCGCGGAGCGCCCTCACGCGGCACCACTCTCACGCGCACGTGGGAAATCCAGTCGAGCCATGTGTCGCCCCCGAGCACCTCGTCGCTCCAGCTCTCGAATCCGTCGGGGAGCAAGACCGTCACGTGCAACCGGCCCGCGCGCCAGGGCGTCGTGGAGAGCTCGGTACACTCGCCGGCGCGCAGGACCACGGGCGTGCGGACCGCCCCGTATCCCAGGTACACGGGTGGCTCGTTGCAGCCCCACAGGCCCTGCTCCTCGGCGATCGTGCTCGTCTCGACGACGTACTCGCCCGCGGGCAGCTCGAAGCGAAAGGGCGCCAGCGGAGTCGAGCGGCGGGAAGCCGCCAGGATCTGGTCGCCGCGCGGAGCCCGCACCGCGACGCGGACCTGCTCCGCGTCCTGCGTGGCGACGCGTCCACCCTCGGGGGTGCGCACGGTGACCGCCAGACCGGCCCGCGCCTGCGGCGCGGCCAGGTGCAGCTCGACCTCCTTGACCTCGGTCCCCAGCGGAACGCGGACGACCTCCTCCGCGAGTGCGTGCTCCCCGTCGAACCAGACGACGGAGTACGCCCTGTCCGGCTCCACGGAGCACCGCCAGTTCCCCGGCCCGGCGTCCAGGACCAGGATGCGAGCGCCCCAGGGGTCTCGCGGTTGCGGCGGCAACGTCTCCACGCGCGGCTCGCCTTCGGCGACGGGCCGTCCCTCAGGGTCGAAGACGAGGATCCGCAACCCGTGACGCAAGGCGACCAGGGGCTCGGGTGCCGCGCCGGCCCGCAGGACGCGGGGCCGCTCGAGACTCCACGGCACGCCGTTCTCGGTCGACCCGACGGCGAGCTCGTACGACCGCCCGGACTCGCACCCCTCGAAGACGAACCGCCCGCCGGCCCGCGTCTTCGTGAGCCGCCAGGGCCGCTGCGCGCGCACGGCCGGCGCCTCTCGCGGTTCCCAGACCCGCGCGCGGACGCGCAACCCCGCGACCGGGCGCCCCTCGCGGTCCACGACGTCCCCGAGGACGAGCGTGCGGGGATCCCCGGGGCCCTTCGACTCCTCGGACCGAGGCGTCGCCGTCGCCGCACCCAGCGGAGCGAGGGTCCACGCGACGAGAAGCAGGAGGAGTCCGACGGGTGCCATCTCGCCCGCAGCTAGCCTCCTGCGCCGAGCGGGTCACACGAGTGCGATCCACGGTCCGCCGGCGCGCCGTCGGGCGACTTCAGGCCGAGAGACGGTCATCCCCCGCTGGACGCGCTGTCCCTGTAGCGCAGTTGAACCGACGCGTCGACGACCTCACGCTCGCGGATCTCGACGGTGCACTCGACCGGCTCGAACTCGGGGGTCTCCACGCGCAAGCGTACCGGGCCCGTCGGGAGCGGGAACACGGAGACGGCCTGCGTGCCGGGCACCAGGAGGTCACCCCAGCTCGACGTCGGTGTGTCCGCGTAGAAGAAGGGGATTCTGCGCGGTCCGTCGGGCTCGAGAACGGAAACGCGGGAGCAGGGGCTCTCATCGCCCAGGATGAGCAGGTCGTTGCGCCGCGGCCAGTCCGCGTCGTCATCGTCGAGGTGCTCGGAGACCAGACGCGGGTCGCGGACGTCGTCGGGCAGCCGGACACGTAGGCGCACGCGACCGCCGAGGGCTGGCCGGAGGACGATCCTCCGTTCTTCACCCGGCGACAGGGAGAAGCGCCGCTCTGCGGTGAGGTGGTCGATACGCGTTACCGGCTCCATTCCGCACATCCGGTGCATCAGCGCCGGCAGGCCGAAGGCCGTGTACTCTCCGGACGGAAGCCTGAACACATGGACGGACTCCTGTTCGTCGTAGTCGAACTCGTGGGCGACGAGCTCCTTTCCGGTGTCCACGGAACGGACTCCGACCCAGAGGTCCTCGCCGACCTGCCGCTCGTACGGACGCCCATCCGACTCCCGGACC
>CAYGPA010000211.1:0-8870 GCA_964351535.1 uncultured Planctomycetaceae bacterium | reverse complement strand
GCTGGGCCTGGATGTTCGGGGACCGCTCCTCGGTGATCTACCGCATCATCTTCCTCGTCTTCGTGTTCCTCGGCTCGATCGTGACGGCGACCAACGTGCTGGCGCTGGGCGACCTGATGATCCTGGGCATGGCGCTGCCGAACATCATTGGCCTGGCACTCCTGTCCGGCAAGGTGCGCGACAGCCTCAACGACTACTGGGCGAAGCTGCACAGCGGCGAGTTCAAGACCTACAAGTGACCGCAACCTCGGTGAACGACGTGACCCCCGCCAACACGCCTTCGGAGACCCTCGCCCCCATCCAGCCGATCGATCTCGAGGCCGAGCGCCGCGAGGTCGGCCCCGCGCTGGAGGAGGCCGTGCTGCGCGTGCTGCACAGCGGGCGCTACGTGCTCGGCCCGGAGGTCGAGGAGTTCGAGCGCGAGTTCGCCGCCTTCGCGGGCGTCGAGCACGCCGTCGGCGTGGCCTCCGGAACGGACGCCCTGACGATCGGTCTGCGCGCCGTGTGCGTGCGGGCGGGAGACGGCGTCGTGACGTCGCCGTTCACGTTCTTCGCCTCGGCCGGAGCGATCTCCTGGATCGGCGCGCGCGTGCAGCTCGCCGACGTCGACCCCGAGACGGCCCTGCTCGATCCCGAGCGGGCCGCGGAGGCCGTCGACGACACGACGCGCTGCATCCTGCCCGTCCACCTGTACGGCCAGCTCGCCGACATGAAGGCCTTCCGGCAGCTCGCGGACGACCGCAACCTGGCCCTGCTCGAGGACGGCGCCCAGGCGCACGGCGCGACGCGCGACGGCCACTCGTGCGGCGCGCTCGGCGACGCCGGCACGTACTCCTTCTACGTGACCAAGAACCTGGGCGCGGCGGGCGAGGGCGGCATGGTCGTGACCCGCAAGGCCGAGGTCGCGGAGCGGCTGCGGCGCCTGCGCGACCACGGCAGTCCCGCGAAGTACGTCCACGACGAGGTCGGCACGAACTCGCGACTGCACGCCATGCAGGCGGCGGTGCTGCGGGCGAAGCTCCCCCACCTCGCGGACTGGAACGAGCGGCGTCGGGCCGTGGCGGCGCGCTACGACGAGGCCTTCGCCGGCAGCGAGCGCGTCCGGCCCCTCGCGCGCGTCCCCGGGGGCGTGCACTGCTTCCATCAGTACGCGGTGCGCATCGCCGGTCCCGGCGCGCGCGACGCGGTGGCCGCGAAGCTCGCCGAGCAGCGGATCGGCGCCGCGGTGCACTATCCGCGCACGGTCCACCTGCAGCCGGCCGCCGCGGAGTGGGGCTACGGCCCGGGCTCCTTCCCGGTCGCCGAGGCCCTGGCCGCCGAGGTGCTCTGCCTCCCGGTCCACCCCTTCCTGTCCGCCGCGGACGCCGAGCGCGTGGCCGGCGCGGTCCTCGACGCCGCCCAGCGGACGTAAGTCCTTGCGAGGGGCCGCGGGGCCCGCCCGGCTTCGTCTTCAAGCCCTTCTCTCCCAGAGACTTGGGGCTAGGAGCAGGCCCGGGACTGGCGGCCGGTGGGCGGAACTCCGGCGCCGATTCTCTCGCAACCCCGGCCGTGCCGACGATCGATAGGGAGAGGACCGGCTCGCCTCCTGGGCCCCCGCCGGTTCCCGGCCCACGATGCGACGACCGACCCCGAACCACAGCCTGCTCCTGCCGCTCCCGGAGGCCGTGGTCCTGCCCGGCTCCGCGGTACGCGTGGTGCTCCGCGACGAGCTCCAGCACGCCGCGGCGGACGCCCAGGAGCTCGTGGCCGTCCCGGTCCGCGACCCCGCGCGCCCCCTGGGCCCGTCCAACCTCGACGCCGTCGGGACCCGCTGCCGGGTCGCCGACGTGCTCCCGGCTCGATCCGGAGGGCCCCAGGGCGTCGACGCACCGACCGAGGTCCTGCTGATCGCCGAGTCCCGCGTGGAGCTCGCCGACGTGCGCCCGTCCCGGGGCGCCCTGTTCGCCGTGGCGCGCCGACCGCGCGAGCCGCGCGGGGACGCCGATTCCCTCGAGGCGGCCGCCGAGCGCTGCCGAGAGGCCCTGAGGGCCCTGCTGGACGTCGATCCGCGCCTGCCGCAACCGCTGGCCGAGCGCGCCGCCGGCCTCGCCCCGGCCAAGCTGCCCGATCGCATCGCCGACGAGCTGCCGCTGCCCCCTCCCGCCCGCCGCCGGCTCCTCGGCGCCGTGGACGCCCTGACGCGCCTCGAGACGTTCGAGGACGTGCTGCGGGCCGAGGAGGCCCACGCGCGCGAGCGCGTGCTGGGTCGCGCCTCGTCCGCCGGCGAGGAGCGGCGCCAGCACCCCCACCTCGACGCCGAGGCGGTCGCCTTCGAACGCCGGATCGAGGGCAGCGCGATGCCCGAGGCCGTGCGCCGCATGGCCTGGCGCGAGCTCGCGCACTTCCGCCTGACCGCACCGGGCTCGCGCGACGTCAGCCGCCTGCGCGCCTGGCTCGAGTGGGTCCTCGAGCTGCCGTGGCACACGGCCACCTCCGACCCCGAGGACTCGCCGGAGAGCTTCGAGAGCGTCGCCGAGAGCCTGGACGAGAGCCACGTCGGCCTCGGGGACGTGAAGGATCGGGTGATCGAGTTCCTCGCCGTCCGCCGCCTGCGCGGCGAGACCGGCGGTGGCGCGCTGTGCTTCCTGGGTCCTCCGGGAACCGGCAAGACCAGCATGGCGCGCGCGATCGCGGGCGCGCTCGGCCGCGAGTTCCTCCACCTCCCGCTGGGCGGCATCACCGACGAGGCCGAGCTGCGCGGCTACTCGCACGCGCTCCCCGACGGCGTGCCCGGCGCGATCCTGGCGGGCCTCCACCGCGTCGGGACGCGCAACCCCGTGGTCCTGCTCGACGAGATCGACAAGCTCCAGTTCGGCAGCGAAGGCGACACGGGCGGCGTGCTGCTCGAGATCCTCGACGGCGAGCAGAGCCGCGAGTTCTTCGACCCCTACCTCGGCGTCCCCTTCGACCTCTCGCAGTGCCTCTTCCTGGCGACCGCGAACGACACGGAGCTGATGCCCGAGGCCCTGCTGGACCGACTGGACGTCATCGACTTCCACAGCTTCACCGAGCAGGAGAAGCTGCGCATCGCGCGCGAGCACCTGCTGCCGCGCGCGCGCGAGAAAGGCGGACTGGAGGCGGCGCAGCTGCGCATCAGCCACGCCGCGATGATCGACATCGTCCGCAAGTACACCGAGGAGGCCGGCGTGCGCCGCTTCCAGCGGGTCCTCGACAGCCTCGCGCGAAAAGCGGCCCTGAGCGTCGTGCGCAAGGGCTGCGGCCTGAACGTGCGCAAGTCGGACCTCCTGCGCCTGCTCGGTCCCGCGCTGGTCGACGAGGAGATCGCCCTGCGCGGCCCGCGCGTCGGGTTCACCGTGGGCCTCGCCTGGACGTCCGTCGGCGGTGCGCTGCTGCCGATCGAGGCCCTGGCGATGCCCGGCAGCGGGCGCACGATCCTGACCGGCTCCCTGGGCGAGGTCATGCGCGAGTCGGTGCAGACGGCGCTCTCCTACGTGCGCTGCTCGTTCGCCGACTTCGGCATCGAGAGCGACCTGCTCGACTCCCTCGACCTGCACCTGCACTTCCCGTCGGGCGCCACGCCGAAGGACGGTCCGTCGGCGGGTGCGGGGATCGCGACGTCGCTCATCTCGCTCTTCACCGGCACGCCGGTGCGCCACGACGTCGCCGTCTCGGGCGAGGTCTCGCTGCACGGCGCCGTGCTGCCCGTCGGCGGACTGCGCGAGAAGATCCTGGCCGCCCAGCGCGCGGGGATCCGCACCGTGATCGTCCCGGGCCGCAACGCCGAGGAGCTGATGCGCCTGCCGCCCGAGGTGCGCAGCGACATCCGGCTGGTGCTCGTCGACCACGTGCGCGAGGTCTTCGCCGAGGCCCTCGCGACCACGCGCCGGACGCGCCTGGGTCGGCTGCTGGCCGACCAGGCCCGCGGCCGCCGCCTGGCCTTCCGCTCCAAGGACGCCGTGCGCAAGGCGCGCAGCCGCCGCAGGCGCGACACCGGGTCTGGCGACTGAACCCCCTCCCCGCGGCGCGGGTCGCGGAGCCTTCCACTCGACTGCTATGCTCTGGTCCATGAACCTCGCC
This sequence comes from uncultured Planctomycetaceae bacterium, assembly GCA_964351535.1. Lineage (GTDB taxonomy): Bacteria > Planctomycetota > UBA1135 > UBA1135 > JAUIDW01. Next base: position 4,793 of record CAYGPA010000211.1, on the reverse strand, counting down.
CTGCTCGCCCTCGCGGTCGCGACGGCGCCGTCCGCTCCCCTCGTCACCGGCCTCGAACCGTCGCTCGCCGTCCGCCAGGAGGGTCGCGTCGACGAGTCCGATCAGCACGCGCGACGCGAGCAGGAGTACTTCGGGATCTGCGACCACGACGGGGACGGCTGGATCTCGTTCCGCGAGGCGGGCGAGAGCCTGCGCGTCGATCGCAAGGGCTTCGCCGTGTACGACGAGGACAAGGACGGTCGCATCACGCGCGACGAGTTCAGCGTCCGCTACCGCGAGATCGTGGCCACGGCCGGAGGCTTCCGGCCGCCGGCGGAGCCCAAGGAGCGCAAGCTCATCCCGCGCCGCAACCCGGAGCAGCTGCGCAACGCCTACGACCGCGACGGGGACCGGGCGCTCGACGTGGACGAGCTGCGCGGGCTGCTCGAGGACTACAACCGCGGCGAGCTTCCGGTGGGCGTCGTGCTCGAAAAGCTCGACTCCGACGGCAACGGGCGCCTCGAGCTCGGCGAGATGGAGCTCATGAGCCGCCTGCTCTCGATCACCTGGGAAGAGGCCGCCGAGGACGACGACTTCGAGCTCGTGCAGTCGGTCGAGGAGCTCTACGGGCAGGCGATCCCGCGCGAGGACGTGCTCAACGCCCAGCCGCTGCCGCCGCTGATCCCGGGCCCCATCTCGCACTTCCGCCGTCTGGACCTCGACCAGGACGGGTTCATCTCGACCCAGGACCTGGTCGACCTGCAGCGCCCGGTGCAGCTGCCGATTCGCGCGCACGCCGTGATCTCGGCGATCGACACCAACGAGGACGGCGTGCTCGACGAGCGCGAGCTGCGCAACTCGATGCGGGGCCGCTGAGGTCCTTCAGGACTCGAACAGCGGGACGCAGGTCTCGTGCCGCGGCCCGCCGGACGGGTCGGCCACGGCGAACTTGCGCGCGCCGCGCAGCGACACGCCGGCCCAGGTGCCGTCGATCGACAGGCAGTAGAAGTTGATGTTGAAGTCGGGCGAGCCGTCCTCGCGCACGAGCCCCGGCTGCCACGCAGCCATGCGGCGCGTCTGGCGCACGATGCGGTGCAGGACCTCGAGGCCCGCATCCACGGGCGCTGCGCCCTGGCGCATCAGCTCGACGATCATCGAGCTGGCGGAGGACAGGATCGCGGCCTCGCCGCGTCCGGTGGAGCCGGCGCTGCCCGCCTCCTGATCGCAGTAGAGGCCCGAGGCGACGATGGGCGAATCCCCGACGCGGCCCGGGATCTTGAACGCGAGTCCCGAGGTCGTCGTGGTGCAGGCCACCCGGCCGTCGACGGCCAGGGCGGAGCAGTGGATCGTGCCGGTCGGGCGGTGCCAGCGCGGGTCGGAGACCGCCAGCTCCTCTTCCGGCTCGGCCAACTCTGGAGGAACGCCGGCCGCGCGGCCGTGAGACTCCTCGTCGGCCGGCGGGAAGCGGTCGTCGCGGTCGCTCATGCTCTCCTTCCACTCGAGCCAGGTGCGCCGCGAGGCGTCGGTCAGGAGCTCGACGTGGGGATGGCCGTGCTGGCGCGCGAACTCGTAGGCGCCGCGGCCGACCAGCAGGCAGTGGTCGGTGCGCTCCATGACGAGCCGCGCCACCTCGGAGGGGTGCAGGATGTTCTCGATCGCCGCGACCGCACCCGAGTTGTGGGTCGACCCGTCCATGCAGGCCGCGTCCAGCGCGACCGCGCCGACCTCGTTCGGCAGACCGCCGAGGCCGACGCTCGTGTCCTCGGGATCGGCCTCGGTGACCTTCACCACGTCGATCGCGACCGTCAGCGGATGGGCTCCGGCGGTCAGCGCCTCGTAGTGCTGCTTCATCCCCGCCAGCGCGTTGGCGCTGCCGACGAGCAGGGGGTATCCCTTGCGCGCCGCGGGGAACTCCCCGGCGACGCCCGAAGCCGTCGCGCGCTGCGCCGTGTTCGCCGTCGCGCAGGCGAGCGCGGCAGTCGCCGCGCCGCCGCCCAGCAGCGCGCGACGATCGAGACGAGTGTGCCGGGCCATCACTCTCCGCCGGCGGGACCCGAGATTCGCAGGCACTCGCTGCGCAGCCACTGACGAGCCGCGTAGCACCAGTCGTCCCACTGCTTCGCCAGCTCCTCGTCCGCGGCCTCGCGAGCGACGCCGGTGCGCAGCACGCGCTCCATCTCGAGGCTGCGAATGTAGCGGTCGAGGTCCTCCGGACGCGGGTCCGCCATGGCGAGCGCCGTGCAGACGATGGCCGTGGCCGTGCGGTGGAGCTCCTCGGCGTCGACCATGTCGAGGCGGTCGAGGCTCGTGTGGTAGGAGAAGTCCGTGAAGTGCCAGAAGAGCACCGCGGGGAGACCGCGTTCGATGAACACGTCGTGGTCGCTGCCTCCCTCCCACGGGTGTTCGACCGTGCCCCAGTCGCCTCCGGTCAGGCGGGCGACGTCGGCGAGCGCGCAGCGGGCGATGACGGAGAAGCCGTTCGGGCTGAGGTCCTCGGCCTCGACCGGCGAGGCCCCCCACGGGGTGTGCTCGTCGGGGTCCAGCACGACCAGCGCGCCGGGATCGGGCATTCGCTCGAGCAGCGGCATCGCTCCCGTCCGATCGCGCGATTGACCGATCATGTCGGTCGAAATCCCGGCCACCGGAGTCAGGTCCGTCTGCTCGAGCCAGGCCTCCGTCATGCGGAACTCGTCGCCCCAGATGAACGCCAGCGTCCGCGACGGCCACTCGAGCTGTCCGTCGCGCAGCAGCTTGGACGTCGTCAGCGCGGCCTCGAGCAGGCCGCCGACGCCGCTCGCGTTGTCGCAGGCGCCGGGTTCCTGGACGTGGCTCATGAGGGCGACGGCCTCGTGCGCGCGGTCCGAGCCGAGGATCAGCGCCACCAGCGTGCGCAGCGGGCGCTCGTCGAAGCGCACCTCCGACTTCAGCTGGACGCGCGCGTTCGGGTCGGCGGCGACCGCATCGCGGATCGCGCTGTAGGAGCGCGGCGAGATCTGCGCCATCGGGATCCCGGAATCGATCGGGGCGTGGCGGAAGTGAATGCCGTCGAGCTGGCGCTCGGCCCCCGTCGTGTCCTGGTTGAACGGATACAGCGAGGCGGAGACCACGGCGACCGCGCCGGCGTCCTTGGCCTGCACCACGACGCGGTTCTGCGCGGGCGCTTCGATCACGAGGATCTCGCCCTCGTCGAGCTCTTCGAGGTGGAGGGCCACGGGACCCTCGACGTCCGCGCTGATCGCGTTGATCGGCAGCATGACCCGGTCGACGTCACCGGGGTTCTCGAACGAATGCAGCACGCGGTCGCGCTCGCCCGGGACCTTCAGCGTCAGCGAGGCGCTCAGGGGCGTCCAGGCCGGCGCCGGCACGCGGTCGCGGGACTCGAGCGAACGCGAGGTCACGGCGGACTCGTACTCGAAGAGCTTGAGTCGCACGTGCGAGCCGAACCCCGCCTGCTTGAGCTGGCTCGCGACGCGGTCGAGGACGGCCTCGTAGCCGTCGTTCGCGGGGGCGCGGTAGTAGCGGTCGGTGAAGGTGACCGTCTCCATGGCGCGGTCGACGTCGAAGGCGTCGTACACGCGGCGGGCGAAGCGCGCGGTGCCGGCGTCGTCGAAGACCACGCCGGGTCCGCGATGATCCCACTCGAAGTCGACCTCGTCGGCGCCGAGCTCCCGCAGGCCTGCGGGGATCTCCTCGGAATTCCGGCACCCGCCGACCAGCCAGCCCGCAGTCGCCAGCGCGACTCCGGTCCAGAGGACCACACTCTTCCGCATGCGATTCAAGATGACGAACTCCCTTCCCTGGGAAGGTACTTGTCGATCAGGAGGCCGAGCCGGTCGCGTGCCGCCACCGGGATGCGCTCCGGGGCGGTCATGATCGCATGGCGCAGAGCCTCTCCGCAACCGCACCGCCGGGGGTCCGGGAGGGCAGGCACGGCCCGCCTTATCAGATTCCGAGCGTTGCCCACGTTTTGGTTCATGATCTCCAGAACGGCTTCCACGGTCACGTCGTCGTGGCCGTCGTGCCAGCAGTCGTAGTCCGTGGCCATGGCGATGGTCGCGTAGCAGATCTCGGCCTCCCGGGCGAGCTTGGCCTCCTGGAGGTTGGTCATCCCGATGACGTCGGCCCCCCACGAGCGGTAGAGGTTGGACTCGGCCCGCGTCGAGAACTGGGGCCCCTCCATGTTCACGTACGTCCCGCCGTCGTGGTGGGTCAGCTCCAGCCCCGCCGCGGAGGACAGCAGCGCCGCGCGCACCTCGGGGCAGACCGGGTCGGCGAACATCACGTGCGCCACGACCCCGTCCCCGAAGAACGTGTCGGGGCGGTGCCGCGTGCGGTCGATGAACTGGTCGACGACCACGAAGTCGCCCGGGTGCACGTCCTCGCGCAGGGACCCGACGGCGGAGACCGACAGGATGCGCGTCACCCCGAGCTTCTTCATGCCCCACAGGTTCGCGCGGAAGTTGATCTCCGAGGGCGAGATGCGGTGCCCGCGGCCGTGCCGGGGCAGGAACACCATCGACACTCCGTCCAGCACGCCCGTCACGTAGGCGTCGCTCGGTTCACCGAAGGGCGTCGCGAGCGTCACCTCGCGCACGTCGGTCAGGCCGTCGATGTCGTAGAGGCCCGAGCCCCCGATCACCCCGACCACCAGGTCGCTGCTCATTCGCCGTCACCTTTCTCACGCGGTCCATCCGCGTTCTCGTCCTTGCGACGCGGAGGGCGAGGCCCGCGCCCCGGCTCCTCGCGTTGACCGCGTTTCCACGGAGGTGCGCCGCGCTGCGAGGATCCCCCGCGACCGCCGCCACCTCCCTGCC
>CAYGPA010000210.1:8684-8896 GCA_964351535.1 uncultured Planctomycetaceae bacterium | reverse complement strand
GCGGGCCTCACAGTCCCGGCGGCGCCCCTCGGAGCGCCACTGCTGCAGCGCCCGCTTGCGCAGCACGCCGGCCAGGAACGCGCGCGGCGCGCCGCGCCCGCTGCAGGTCGAGCGCAGCGCCGAGAGCCAGGTCTCCTGCACCAGGTCGTCGGCCTGCTCGCGGTCGGCGACCAGCCGACGCGCCAGCCGCCGCACCCACGCATCGTGGGTCA
>CAYGPA010000210.1:0-8674 GCA_964351535.1 uncultured Planctomycetaceae bacterium | reverse complement strand
CGAGTCGAACCCACGCGGCCGCCGCCTCCTCCGAGGAGACGACGGCCGCGCGGGTGGTCTCCGGGCTGCCCCCGGCGGGGGCCGGGGCGGGGCGAGTCTTCACGCCTCCGCGAGGCTCAGGCGTGGACGGCGCTCGCGTCGCTGCGCGAGTGGCCGTTGCCGTTGCCGTTCGTTCCCGCGCTGCGCTCCGGCTTGCGGCCCACGGACACGACCGGGCGCGGGCTGAGCTTCTCGACCCCCGCCAGGGCCAGGACGCGCTCGAGCAGGCGCACGCGCTCCTGCATCGGCAGGCAGTCCACGGGCACGTAGGGGACGTCGAACATCTCGAGCAGGAGCTTCACCATGCCGTCGATGCGCAGGACCTCCTCCCACTCGACGCCGGCGCGCACGCCGTCGGCGACGACGAGGGACTGGTGCGGGCGCACGTAGAAGACGAGGCCCGAGCGCACCGAGCGCATGTAGTCCTCGAAGCGCGGATCCGCCGCGAGCTTGGGGAGGATCGTGGCGTGGTGCGCGGCGTAGGTCAGGTTGCAGAACGCGCGGTCGCTGACGAAGGCGCCGGGCTGCTCGGCCTCGGCCTGGATCTGGCGCTCGAAGACCTCGGCCTGGTAGCGGTCGACCACCTCCAGGCGGGAGCGGATGCCGTCGAGGTGCTCCTCCATCTCGGCCAGCACGCCGCGCGCGACCTCGGAGATCATCGGCAGGCCGTAGCGGTCCCGGATCCAGCGAGCCAGGGTGGTCTTGCCCGTCGAGTGGGCGCCGACGAGATAGATGCGCAGCGGGTCGTTCACGGTCTTCACCTCCGAGGCGCCCACCCTACCGCTTGGGGGTCGGTCCGCAACGACCCCTAGGGATTGTGGACAACTCTCCGTTCGCCCCCCTTGCCGCCCCCCCCACCGCCGTCCTGCGCGGCGGGGTCGCGAGCGGCGGTACGGCCGGCCCAGGCGGCCCCCAGCACGAGCACCCCCCCGAGGGCGTAGAGGCCGCGGATGCCGACCCAGGCGGACAGGATGCCGCCCGCGGAGGCCGCGATCGCCAGGGCCAGCGCCCGGGCGGAGAAGACCACGCCGAAGGCTCCCCCGCGGCGGTCGACCGAGGTCTCGGCGGCCGCGACGCCGAAGGCCAGCGGGCCGGTGCCGGCCGTGCCCGCACCCAGGGCCAGGCGCGCGAGGAGCAGCACGCCGAGCGCCGGCGCGAGCGCGTGGGCGAAGAGCGCCAGCGCGCTCCACAGCGCGCAGCGCACGAGCATCGCCCCGTGCCCGCGCCGGTCCCCGCTGCGCCCCCACAGCGGCATGGCGACGACGTTGGCGACGGCGGCGACGCTGAAGGCCGCGCCGGTCCACATGGGCACGAGCTCCGGGTCGCCCTTCCACAGGTCCTCGACGTAGAGCTCGAGCAGCGGGTTCGTGGAGCCCATGCCGAGCTGCACGACGAAGAGCACCACGAGCGCCCCGCGCAGCGCCGGGATCCGCGCGAGCCCGCGCAGGTCGTTGATCGCGCCGCCCAGCACCTCGCCGGGCGCGAGCGAGCGCACCTTCGCCGGTGCCGTGCGCGGCGGCTCGGTCGCGAGCAGCGCCACGAGCAGCGCGCTCAGGAGCGCCGCGCCGGCGACGCCGAAGTAGACCTCGCGCACGCCGGCGGCCGCGCGCACGAACCCGCCGATCGCGGGCCCGACGATCGAGCCGCTCGCCATCGCCATCTGCAGCGAGCCGCCCAGCGCCCCCTGGCGCTCCGGCGGCGCGCTGACGCTGACGAGCGTCATGCTGGGCGCGAGGAAGCCCGAGAAGAGCCCCTGCGCCACGCGCAGGGCCAGCAGCTGCGCCGGCGTCCGCGCCAGGGCCATGAGCCCGACGAACACCGCGATCGCCAGCATCGCGCGCAGCACCATCGCCCGCCGCCCGAAGCGATCGCCGAACGACCCCCAGAGCGGCGCCATCAGCGCCGCGGAGAGCGGCGCCGCGCCGTACACGACACCCGTCCAGGCCGCGAGGGAGTCCGGATCCTCGACCCCGAGCATCCGCAGGTGCCCGGGGAAGAACGGCAGGAAGCTCTGCATCCCGACGGCCGTGACGAAGTTCGCCACCCACACCGCCCAGTACGTTCGCCGCCACGCCTGCATCCCGTCGAGGATGTCGCGCGCGCGCCGCCGCTCCAAGCGCGGACGGCGCAGAACATCGTCGCGAGACGCTGCAACGTCCCTCGCCGGGCGAAGAAGCGCGCGACGAGGGCGTGCGGCAATTCAGGGCAGGATCGAGCAGCCCGGGCCGTCGCTCGCGAGGTCGACGCTCAGTACGAGCCCGCGAGCTCGGGCGGCAGCGGTTCTCGGCACTCACCCGCCGGGGGGTCCGCGAGGCTCAGGCAGATCTCCTCCGCCTGCTCCGCGTGATGCACGAACACCGCGACGACGTCGGGGTCGAAGTGCGTTCCGGTGCGCGAGCGGATCCAGTCCAGCGCGCGCTCGTGCGACCACGGCTCCTTGTAGGGCCGCGAGCTGGTCAGGGCGTCGTAGACGTCGGCGAGCGCGAGGATGCGCGCGGAGAGCGGGATCTGGTTGCCGGAGAGTCCGCGCGGGTAACCCGAGCCGTCCCACTTCTCGTGGTGGCACCAGGCGATCTCCATGCTCATCTGCAGGAAGCTCTGGTTGCCGTGCGAGGCGATCACCGCGCGCAGCGTGGCCGCCCCGATGTCGGTGTGCGTCTTCATGATGCGCCACTCCTGCTCGTTCAGGCGATCCTTCTTGAGCAGGATGGAGTCGGGGATGCCCACCTTGCCGATGTCGTGCATCGGCGCGCAGCGGTAGATGTCCTCGACGAAGCGCTCGTTGATGAGGCCTTCGTACAGGCCGGCCTCGCGCAGGCCCTCGGCGACTAGCGCGCAGTAGCGGCTCACGCGCTCGAGGTGGCGACCGGTCTCGTTGTCGCGGCGCTCCGCGAGCTCGGCCAGGGCGAAGATCGTCGCGTTCTTGGCCTCGTCCAGCTCGCGCCGGCGGATCTGACTGTGCGCGGCGACCGACGTCGTCTGCGCGATCGTCGCGAGCGCGCTGAAGTCGGAGTCGGTCAGGCGCACGCCCTGCGCCGCGCCGGCGACGCGGATCGTGCCGATGCGGCCCTCGTCCGTCTCGATCGGGACCTCGTAGCCGTCGCTGTCGACCGTCCCGAGACGCGCCTCGCAGGACTCGCGCCCGCCGATGTAGCGCTCGCAGAGCTCGATCTGGACACCCGGCACGTCGAGGACGTCGGAGATCGCCTCGGCGGCGTACTCCGCGATGGTCTGGATCGAGCCGATCGGGTTCAGGTCCACCGCGAAGCGATGCAGGCGCGCCAGCACCTGGGCGTGATGGCTCACGCGCTCCTGCAGGACTCCGGCGAAGCGCTCCAGGTCGTTGCGCGACGACTCGAGCTTCGCGTGTCGCTCGCGCAGGCCGCGGCGCGCCTCGTTCTCGGCCACGGCCGCCTCGAGCGAGCTCCACAGCGCCTGCGCCGCGCACGGCTTCTGCAGGAAGCGGAAGATGCGCCCCTCGTTCACCGCGCGCACGGCGACCTCGACGTGCAGGATCCCGGTCATCAGGATCCCGACGGAGTCCGGCCAGCGCTCGTGCACCCGCCCGAGCAGCTCGGCGCCCTCCATCTCGGGCATCTCGTGGTCGCTGACGACGACCTCGAACGGCCCGTCGCGCTCGAGCCGCTCCAGCGCCTCGACGCCGTCGGCCGCCGTCTCGACGGTGTAGCGTCGGCCGAGGAGCGCGGCGTAGCGCTCCCGGATCTCGGGGACGTCGTCGACGAAGAGGATCTTGGCAGGCACGGTGGAGCGGCGGGCAACAGGGGCGATCGGCCACCGCGGCCACAGGCTTGAGCGGATCGGCGCCCGTCGAAGCCACCATCGAGGATCCTCCGCTCGAACCGGATTGAGGACGCGCCAGGCCTCGGGGAAAACCCCTAGGGGTTGCGCGCGAGGAAGTCGGACAGGAGCGCCAGCCGCGGTGTGTGGCGCGCGACGATCAGCAGCACGACCAGCAGGGGCACGGCCAGCAAGGCCCCGGGGATGCCCCAGAGCCAGGCCCAGAAGAGGACCCAGACGAAGATCACGACCGGCGTCATGGCGAAGCGCCGACCGAGGATCCAGGGCGTGACGAGCATGCCCTCGAGCGCCGTCAGGCCGGTGTAGGCGAGCGGCGCGATCAGCGCGTACTCGATCCGCTCGAACGTGAGCAGCGCGACCACGGACACGATGGCCACGCCGAGCGCGGCCCCGAGGTAGGGAACGAAGTTGAGAAGCGCCGCCATGGCTCCCCAGAGGTACGGGTTCGGCATGCCCAGGGCGTGGAGCGCCAGGCCGATGCTCAGGCCGAGGATCACGTTGATGACGGAGACGGTCAGCACGTAGCGCGAGATCTGCCACTCCACGGTGCGGAAGATCTCCACGGCCGCCTTCTTGTCGCGCAGGCGCGGCAGCGCCTCGACGACCTTGCGCAGCAGCGAGTCGTAGCCCGCGAGCATGAAGAACACGAGCACGAGCACGATCGGTACGTCGACCAGCACGCTGAAGACGCGACCGAACACCGCGGTCGGCGTATCGGCCTCGGGCTCGACCCGGATCGTCGGCCGGCGGTCGCCGAGGCTCGTGATGTCCTCGACCTGCTCGGCCGTCCTCGACATCTCCTCGACGGGCCGCTTGAACGCCTCGAGCTTGACCGCCGTCTGCCGGATCGCATCGGGCAGCTCCTCGGCCCAGCGCGTCGCCGCGCCCGAGAGCTGGTAGACCGAGAGCGCCAGGACGAAGCAGAACCCGCCCACGACCAGCCCCGAGGCCAGCGTGGCCGGGACCCGCCGCCTGGCCAGGAACCGGACGAAGGGCGACAGCAGGAACTGCAGCATCACGGCCACCGTGACCGGCATGAGCACCGGTCGGGCGACGTAGACGGCCGTCACGAGAGCCAGGGTCGCCAGCGTCGTCAGCGCGATCGAGAGGCGACGGCGCGGGAGCTCGGGCGGGAGCTCGGCCGCGGGCTCGGCCGAGAGATCGGCCGAGGAGTCCGCGGACTCCTCCTCGGCGGGACGGGCCCGCGGCACGAGCTCGTGCACGGGTGGTTCGTTCTGCGCGTCGTCCACCGTGCCCCTCAAGTGTCGGCCTCCTGAATCAGGCTCCTGATCAGCAGCAGGCGCCCCGCGATCAGGGCCTGGCGTCCGGCGAAGCGCACGCCGGAGCGCACCGAGCCGGCACCTCCGCGGAGCACGCGCCCCGCGAGCAGCCCCGCCACGACGCCCGTGCCGGCCGCGAGGCCGAGGCCCGCGAGGGGACGGCGGCGGATGCGCGGAGAGAGGTCCGTCGCCCGCTCGAGCTCGCCGCCGACCCGATCGGCGGAAGCGCGCAGCCGGGCGCGCGACTGCTCGATCATGCGGTCGAGGACCTGGAGTTCCGCCGAGCTCACGAGCGCACCCCCGCGGTGGACGCGGGGCGAGCGACCGGAGCCGCGCCGGACGCGGGCTCGCGGGTCGCCGACTCGCCGTCGCGACTCGGTTCGTCGAAGCGGGCGCGCAGCTCGCGCGCGCGCTCGGCGTCGGCGACGCGCCAGCGCCACAGCAGCACGCCGCCCAGCGCGCCGAAGAAGAGCAGCGCGGCGAGGACGTCACCGACCCAGGCGCTGTCGAAGAGCTGGTTCAATCCGGCGGCGAGTCCGCGCACCGCGAGGACCGCGGCGGTCCAGGTCGCCGCCACCGCCGCCAGGCCGAGCCAGAGGCCCACGAGGGCCCAGCGCAGTCCGCGCCGACCGCTCGCGCGCAGCTTGGCGAACTCGAGACGCGCGAGGGTCCACGCCTCCGCGCCGACCGAGCGCGCCGCGCGCAAGGCGTCGGCGAGCTCGCGCTCGATGCGGTCTCGACCGGGGTCCTCCGCGGACTCGCCGCGATCGTCCCCGCGGTCCTCGACCCTCGGTCCCCGGCTGGCGGTGGCCTGCACGTTCGCCCTAGCGGCGGGACCAGAAGAGACCGAGGACGGCTCCGATCCCGGCCGCGACCAGGACGGACTTCACGGGCTTCGTGCGCACGTACGAGACGAGCTGATCCTCGTAGTCGTCCATGCGCCGCTTGCCCTGCTCGACGTACTGGTTGGCGGTCTCCTTGGCGGCGTCGTACTGCTCGTGGGCCGCCTCGCGGGCCAGGCCGCCCATCGCGCGGACGTCTTCGCCGACCGTCCGCGCCTGCTCGCGCAGCTTGGCGGTCGCGGGCTCCGCGCTCTTCTGCGGCGGTTGCGGATGCAGGGTGTCACTCGATTCCATGGGGTCGCTCCATTCGGGTTGGGGGGGTGGGTGGTAGCGACGGCCCGTGTAGCAACGACCATGCCTTCGCCGCTGGAGGCCGCGGGACGGGCTCGCGGTGCCGGCTTTGCACTCGCGGTTGTAGGAACCGCCCGCGGCCGGTCCCCCGCGGAGGAACGGAGCCCCGGCACGCCCCTTGCTCCTCCCCCGCTCCCCCCGCCCGTCCCGCGCCCAGGACTCCCCGGAAGCGGCCGGGTCGGAACCAAGGAGCAGCCGTGATGAACACACGCGACGAAGATCCGAAGCCGGACCGCGCCGGCACCGACGCGGGCGTCCAGGGTGAGGGCAACCCGGCGGCCGACGCGCGCTACCGCAAGGCCACCAAGGCGTACCTGGACGAGAACGACCCGGAACAGGCCGCGGAGAAGGCGCGCGAGGAGCTGCGCGGCGAGGGCGGTGACGAGCTGCGGGCGGCCGAGGCCGAGGGCAAGGCCCGCCGGCGTTCTGAAGAACGCTGAGCGACCGCGCGCGGCGAGCGCCCGCTCAGTTCCGGTAGCCCTGGATCGGCGCGGGGATGCGGCCGCCGCGCTCGAAGAGCCCCTGGCACGAGAACTTGCCGGGGTCCTGCACGATGGCCGTGCCCAGCAGGCCGCCGAGTTCGACGGTCTCGCCGGGGCCGCGGCCGGGGATCGGCATGAGGCGCACGGCGGTCGTCTTCTGGTTGATCATCCCGATCGCCATCTCGTCCGCCACGATGCCCGCGATCGTCGCGGGCGGCGTGTCGCCGGGCACCGCGACCATGTCGAGGCCGACCGAGCAGACGCTCGTCATCGCCTCGAGCTTGGCGAGCGACAGCGCGCCGTCGGCCGCCGCCGCGATCATGCCGCGGTCCTCCGAGACCGGGATGAACGCGCCCGAGAGCCCGCCGACGCTCGAGGACGCCATCGCGCCGCCCTTCTTGACCGCGTCGACCAGCATCGCGAGCAGCGCCGTCGTCCCCGGAGCGCCCGTGCGGTCGACGCCCATGAGCTCGAGGATGTCCGAGACCGAGTCCCCCACCGCCGGCGTCGGCGCCAGGCTGATGTCGACGATGCCGAAGCACGTGCCGAGACGGCGCGCGGCCTCGCGCCCGACGAGCTCGCCCATGCGCGTGATCTTGAAGGCGGTGCGCTTGATCGTCTCGGCCACCGCCAGGAGGTCCGCCTCCGGTCCCAGCCGCTCGAGGGCGGAGCGCACGACGCCCGGGCCCGACACGCCGACGTTCAGCACGGTCTCGGCCTCGCCGACGCCGATGTGGGCGCCGGCGACGAACGGGTTGTCCTCGACGGCGTTGCAGAAGCACACGAGCTTCGCGCAGCCGAGCGCTCCTCGATCCGCCGTGCGCCGAGCCGTGTCGCAGACGACCTCGGCGAAGCGCGCGACCGCGTCCATGTTGATGCCCGCGCGCGTCGTCGCGAGGTTCACCGACGAGCAGACGTGGTCGGTCTCGGCCAGGGCCGGGGCGATCGAGTCGAACAGCGCCGAGTCCGCGCGCGTGAAGCCCTTGTGCACGTAGGACGTGAAGCCGCCGATGAAGTCGACGCCCACGGCCTTCGCGGCGGCGTCCATCGCGCGCGCCAGCGGCACGAGGTCCTCGGCACCCGAGGGTCCCGCGATCCAGGCCACCGGCGTCACGGCGATGCGCTTGTTGACGATCGGGACGCCGTACTCCGCCGCGATCGCATCCGCGACGCCCACGAGCTCGCGCGCGTGGTGCACGATCTTGCCGTAGACCTTCTCGCAGGTGCTCTCGAGGCTGGGGTCGGCGCAGTCCAGCAGGTTGATGCCGAGCGTCGTCGTGCGGATGTCGAGCGTCTCGAGCTCGACCATCCGGATGGTCTCGAGGATCTCCTGGTCGGTGAAGGCCATCGCTCGCGCTCAGACGCGGTGCATGAAGCGGAACACGCGCTCGTGCACCACGCGCACCACGTAGTCGTCGGGGCCGCCCATGCACTCCAGGCGCGACTTCAGCGCGCCGAAGTCCTCGCCGGGGGGCAGCTCGACGGTGAGGATCAGGTGGAAGTAGCCCTCGATCAGGCGCTGCGAGATGTCGTGCACGTTCGCCCCCGCCTCGGCCAGCGCGGCGGTCAGCTCGGCCAGGACGCCGCGGCGGTTCTTGCCGACCACGGTCACGACGACGCCGGTCGCGGCCAGCGCGTCCTCGCGCGGCTCCGGCAGGTGCGGCAGCGCGTACGCGGCCCGGGCCGCGTCGGGCCCGCGGTCGGGCGGGGGCTCCCGCCAGGGCCCCGCGGGCGTGCGGATCGCGACGCCGGCCTCCTGCGCCGCGCGCAGCGCCTGCGGCGTCACCACCGTGGCCTCGTCCACCACGATCTCGCGCCCGCGGGCGCGGTGGACGTCCTCGACGGTCCGGAAGCGGCGGGG
>CAYGPA010000209.1:0-8907 GCA_964351535.1 uncultured Planctomycetaceae bacterium | reverse complement strand
TGCTGTTCTACGGCCACGCCAAGGCGAACCTCGGGTTCCACGGGGGCCGCCTGTGCGTGAAGGCGCCTCTCACGCGGTTCCTGCCGCTGAGTCCGACCTCGCCCGACGGCAATACGCCGTGCACGGGCACCTGGTCGCGCAACTTCAACGCCCGCATCCAGAGCGCCGCCGATCCCCGGCTGACCAGCGGCGCCACCGTCCATGCGCAGCTCCACCAGCGCGACCCCGCCGACCCCGCCGGCTTCGGCGACAGCCTGACCGACGCGATCCGCTTCACGATCTTTCCGTGACGCGGAGGTCGTCGGGCTAGCCGCTCGGGAACAGGGCGCGCGTGCGTGTTCCCTCGCGACAGCGCGAGTACAGGGCGGCGAAGAGCTCGCGATAGCGTTCGTCCGCGGCCATCCGGAGCTCGAGGGTCAGCCAGGCCTGGTAGTCGTTGACGTGGAACAGCCACTGGTAGGTTCCCAGCTCGCCGATGTTCTGCTCGTAGAGGCGCGCATCGACGGTTGCGAACGTGCGATTGACGTAGTCGCCGAGGGCGACGGCCGCGGCGCGCGCGGCGTACCGCTCGTGGCCCTTGGCCCGGAACGTCCTCAGGATCACGGTCGTGCCCCGCGTGGCGTTGCGTCGGGGCTCGAGGGGGATCGGGACCCACACGCTGTCGTCATAGGTCGATGCGCTGGTGGCGAGCTGGGTCAGGGACTCCATGCAGGGCTCGTCGCGGATCGTCGCCTGGTAAGCGTCCCGCATGGCCAGGGACGTCGGCGACGATGCGAGCACGTGCACCTCCGGAGCTCCGCCGATGGGGCTCGTGTAGAGCACGGGGTCGTGGTCCGTGCTCACCGCTCGCAGCCGGGCGCAGTACTCGTGGGCCGCCTCGAAGGCCGCTTCGGCTCCCGCGGGGGAGTCGTAGGTGAAGCGCTCGAAGTAGATGTACGGCTCGGGTTCGGGGCGCGCGTCCTGGCTCGCAGCCCCTTGCGCACCGACGGGCCGCGACCCGAGCAGCGCTCCGAGAACCGCGAGGGCAGCGAAGGCGAGGAGGGGCGTGGACTTTCGGGATCCAGTCGTCATGTCAGGCTTTCGGGGGGTCGAACGGATGCAGGGCTGGGTTCGTGTGGACTACGCGGGCTTCGAGATGATCCCCTCGCCCGTGCGGCCGTCCATCTTCACGACGGCGGGCGCCGGCAGGCGCAGGTGGGTCACGAATTCCGTCCGGGCGAGGGGCGGCTGGCCGGCGAGCCAGTCCCAGTCGACGTGGCCTTCGCCCACGTGGGCGTTGACCGAGAAGTAGCCGACGTTGGAGGAGGTCAGGTTCTGGAAGAAGTGCGTGCCCTGCGACGGGGCGACGCGAATGTCCTCGAAGCCCGCCTCGACGATGACGCGCGCGCCGGCGATCTGGTTCCAGGAGACGGGGATCCCGAGGCTCGGATCGGAAGAGCCCCAGCGGCCGACGCCGATCAGGATGTACGGCCGGTGCTCCTTGCGCAGCAGCGCGTCGAACCGGGCGACCTGCTGCGCGACCTCCTGGGTCTTGCTGCGCTGGAAGCGGTGGACGTCCACGACGACCAGGTCGGTCAACTCGTCGAAGCGGCCGTTCCCGAGGACCTTGGGGCTGCGGCAGATCAGCGCGTCGTCGGCGACCGTTCCGATGGCGACGGCCTCGCCCTCGGTCGACAGGGCGACCGGTCGCAGCTGGAGGAAGGCGAACTGCGGCCGGCGGTCGGCCGTGCCGAAGTTGCCGGCGAACTCGATCTCCACCGGAGCTCCGGTGCCTTCCGCGCAGCGGCTCAGCAGGACGTTCAGGAGCTCGGCCAGCGGGAAGGCGCGGTGCTTCAGCACGTGGGCGAAGGTCACCAGGCGCACGCCCTCACGCGAGATTCCGTCGACGATGCGGTCGTTCTCCGGCGAGTAGGTCGAACCGGTCCACGTCAGCGTGCCGTCCTCCTCCGCAACCTCCAGCGGGTGGCGCACGAGGCCGGCCAGCTTCCCCCCGGCACCCTTCGCGCGCCGGAGGTCGAGCGCCCAGAAGTCACGCTGCGAGTTCCGCAGCGCGTCCTTCACGGAGGAGAACCTCACGATGTGCTGGGGGTACTTCGGGCAGAACCGCAGGCACGGGTCCCCGCCGACGACGGTCTTGCCCAGGCCCAGGGCGACGGCGGCGACGCCGTCCTCGGCGCTCTGGCCGGGCTCCGGGTAGTAGTTGTGCGAACGGGCGACGCCCGAGAAGTCCGGATAGAAGCGGTCTCCGTGAGCCTGCCCCACGAGCTGCTGGATCATCACCGCCATCTTCTCTTCCTCGAGGCGGTGCGAGGTCATCGACAGATACGTCTTGGCCTGCTCGGAGAACGTCGACGCGTAGACGCGCTTGACGGCAGCCGTCAGCTGGTTCCAGCGAACGTCGAGCTCCAGGTCGTTGTTGGGAACCATGAACGTCCGGTAGACGCCGGCGAAAGGCTGCGAGAGCGAGTCCTCGAGCAGGCTCGAGGAGCGCACCGCGAGCGGCCAGGGCACGTCCTGCAGGAACTCGCGCAGTGCGAAGCCCGCCTCGCGCGGGAACGGGGCCTGCAGGAAGTAGCTCGTGATCTCCTCGTCGGTGTGGGGGGCCAGCGCGAGCTCGTGAAGCCGCTCGTAGTCCACGAACTCGTCGAAGACGTCGGTCGCCAGCACTCCGGCCGGGGGAGCGTAGACGTCGACGTCCGGAAACTGCTGCTGCACTCCGGTCGCGTGCAGCAAGCGATTGACGAACGCGACTCCGCGGCCCTTGCCACCCAGTGACCCGGCGCCGATCCGGGTGATGCCGACAGCGGACTCGAACGGCTTGCGGTCGAAGCTCGAGACGACGGTCTGGTCGCGCTCGTGACGGAAGGCGGCCAGGGTCTCGAGCAGGTACCTCCTCAGCACCTCGGGGTCGCCGCCGAGGGGGCAAGCGTCCGCCTGGACCTTCGCCGCCAGGTCGAACTCGGTCCGCGCCTTGAGCCAGTTGGAGAAGTGGTTGCGTTCGGCGTGGTAGACGACGCTCTCGGGGGGCAGGGTCGCGAGCTTCTTCTCGAACACCCACGGGTCGGCCGCGCGCTCGATCTCCTTGCCGTTCATCCGGAAGATGAAGTCCCCGAACCCGAAGCGACCGACGAGGATCTCGCCGAGCCTCTGCAACAGCAGCGGCGAACCCTTCAACAGGAACGAGGCGCCCAGCTCGAACGCCCGTTCCTCGTTGTTCGGCTGGCTCGACTGCATGACGAGGCGGATGTCCGGTCGCAGCTCGAGGATCCGCCGGCAGAGCTTCTGACCGGCGTGCGGATCGATCTTGCCCGCGCGCGGGTACGCGAAGTCGGAGATCACGCCGAGGACGTTGTCCCCGAAGCGCTCGAAGTAGTTCCACGCCTCCTCGTAGTTCGTCGCCAGCAGCACCTTGGGCCGCGCCTGCATGCGGATCATCTGCTGCGAGACGTCCAGGCCCTCGGAGAGCAGGCGCCGCGTGTTGGCCAGGATCTGCGTGTAGATCGTCGGCAGGAACGACGAGTAGAAGCGCACGTTGTCCTCGACGACGATGATCGAGGGCACACCCCTCAGCGCGGTATCCGCCGCGACGTTGAGGCGGTCCTCGAGGTACATGACCATCGCCGAGAAGATGCGAACGTCGCCCAGCCACAGGAAGACACGCTCGATCAGGCGGGACTCGTCCGCGGAGGAGAACTTCGCCAGCTCGCTCCTGGAGTGAGCCAGGCCGAGAATCGGGACGTCCGACCCGAGCGCGCGCAGTCCGCGCGCCAGCTCCAGCGCCTCGACGCCGCCCATCTTGATGCTGGGGATGACGAGGTCGAAGTCGCGGTCGTCCTGAAGCACCTTCAGGGCCGTGGCGCAGTCGGAGACGTGAACCAGGCTCGGGATGATGCCCCGGTTCAGGTCGATGAAGTGACTGAGCAGCGTCTCGGTCACCTGCCCGTCCTCGGACAAGGTGAAGGAGTCGTACAGGCTCGAGATCAGCAGGATGCGCCGCACCCGCCGGCGCATGAGATCGTGGAAGCTGCGCAACCTCGCAGGTGCGCGTCGTTCTCTCGTCGCTTCGTCGGCGTCGGCCATGCGCGGGTCGTCGCCTGGGCGCCGACCCGACGGGCCGGCGTCCAGGCTCTGATGCAGACCCCTAGACGAGCCCCTGGTCCATCATGGAGTCCGCGACCTTCATGAAGCCGGCGATGTTGGCCCCGTTGACGTAGTTGCCCGGAGTGCCGAAGCGGTCGGCGGCGGCCACGCAGCTCGCGTGGATGTCCGCCATGATCATCTTCAGGCGATTGTCGACCTCCTCGCGGTGCCAGGAGTAGCGCATGCTGTTCTGCGCCATCTCGAGACCCGAGACGGCCACGCCGCCCGCGTTGGCGGCCTTCCCGGGCCCGTACAGGACGCGGGCGTCGAGGAAGAGCTTCACCGCGTCCGCCTCCGTCGGCATGTTGGCGCCCTCGCTGATCAACGTCACGCCGCCGGCGAGCAGGTTCTGCGCGTCCTTGGCGTTGATCTCGTTCTGCGTCGCGCACGGAAAGGCGCAGGCCGCGGCGTGGGCCCAAAGCGGGTTGTGGTCCAGCGAGGCGTCCGTGGCGGTGTAGGTCGCGTCGGGGAACTTCTCGGCGTACTCGCTGATCCGTCCGCGCCGGACGTTCTTCAGCTGCATGATGAAATCGAGCTTCTCGCGGTCGATGCCCGCCTCGTCGTAGATGTAGCCGTTGGAGTCGGACAGGGTCACGGGGCGCGCGCCGAGCTCGATCAGCTTCTCCACGCAGTACTGGGCGACGTTGCCGCTTCCGGAGACGAGGCACACCTTGTCCTCCAGCGTGTGCTCGCGCGTCTTCATCATCTCCTGCGCGAAGTAGACGGCGCCGTAGCCGGTTGCCTCGGGGCGAATCAGGGAGCCGCCCCAGTCGAGGCCCTTGCCGGTGAGCACGCCCGTGAACTCGTTGGCCAGCCGCTTGTACTGGCCGAACAGGAAGCCGATCTCGCGCCCGCCGACGCCGATGTCCCCGGCGGGGACGTCCGTGTTTGCGCTGATGTGGCGGTAGAGCTCCGACATGAAGCTCTGACAGAAGTTCATGACCTCCGAGTCGCTGCGGCCCTTCGGGTCGAAGTCCGAACCGCCCTTTCCTCCACCGATGGGAAGCGTCGTCAGGGAGTTCTTGAAGACCTGCTCGAAGGCGAGGAACTTCAGGATCCCGAGGTTCACCGACGGGTGGAAGCGCAAGCCGCCCTTGTACGGCCCGATCGCGCTGTTCATCTCGACGCGGAATCCGCGGTTGATCTGCACTTCGCCGCGATCGTCCATCCAGGGCACGCGGAACATGATCACGCGTTCGGGCTCCACGATGCGTTCGAGAATCTTGGCACTCTGGTATTCCGGATGCCGCTCGACCACGAGCACCAGGGACTCGGCGACCTCCTGGACGGCCTGGTGGAACTCGGGCTCGGCCGGGTTCTTGGCCCGGATGCTCTCCATGAGGGTCGCTACGTAATCGTGCATCGCGATGAACCTTCTGATGCTTCGAGGGACCTGATGCTTCGAGGAACAGCGCGGAGCGCGAGATCCGTGTCGTCCGTGCTCCTCGTCGGAGCTCGCCACGATCGACTCGGGGGAACGTTCGCCGCGCGCCGACGAGGATCCAAGTCTAGCGCCCGCGAACTCCTACGCGCGACCTCCGTTCCGAGAGTCTGACGCGGACGGCTTCACTCGAACCCGAGCAGCTTGCCGCCCTGGAACACCGCGAAGCTCGCGAGCCAGGCGAGCACGGTCATGTAGGCGAAGAGGAACAGCGGCCAGCGCCAGGTCCTCGTCTCGCGACGCACGACGGCGAGCGTGCTCATGCACTGGCACGCGAGGGCGAAGAACACCATCAGCGAGAGGCCCACGAGCGGGGAGTACACCGGCCGGCCGTCCTCGCGCGTCTCGGAGCGGATCTTCTCGCGCAGGCTCGGGGACTCCTCGTCGGTGTCCTCGCCGAAGCCGTAGACGACGCCCATCGTGCTGACGAAGACCTCGCGCGCGGCGAACGCGCCGATCAGGCCGACGCCGATCTTCCAGTCGAAGCCGAGGGGCTCGATGGCGGGCTCGATCAGGTGGCCGAGGCGGCCGCCGTAGCTCCGCTGGAGGCGCTCGGCTCCGCGCGCGGCCTGGATCGCGGCGAGCGCTTCGTCGCGCGCTTCTTCCGGGAGCTCGGCGGCGGCGACGGCCGCGGCGCGCGCGTCGTAGTCGCCGGCGAGCTGCGGGTCGCGCGGGAAGGTCAGCAGGAGCCACATGCCGATCGTGCACACGAGGATGACCGTGCCGGCCTCGGTCAGGAACGCGCGCGTGCGCGTCCACATCATGCGCAGCACCGACGGCCAGTGCGGCAGGCGGTAGGTCGGCATCTCGAGCAGGAGCGGCACGCGCGGACCGCGCAGCACCGTGCGGCCCAGCACCCAGGCCGCGGCCAGCGCGACGACGACGCTGAACACGTACATCGCGACCATCAGGAGCCCCTGC
Source organism: uncultured Planctomycetaceae bacterium (assembly GCA_964351535.1). Lineage (GTDB taxonomy): Bacteria > Planctomycetota > UBA1135 > UBA1135 > JAUIDW01. Next base: position 2,405 of record CAYGPA010000209.1, on the reverse strand, counting down.
ACCGGCAGGAAACCGAACACGTCCGTGGGCGGGAACAGCGCGGCGATGACCAGCGTGTAGACCGGCAGGCGCGCCGAACACGTCATCAGCGGCACGACCATCATCGTCAAGAAGCGGTCGCGGCGGCGCTCCATCGTGCGCGTGGCGAGGATCGCGGGGATCGCGCAGGCGAAGCCCGACATCATCGGCACGAACGCGCGGCCGTGCAGGCCCAGCGCGCGCATGACGCGGTCCATCAGGTACGCGACGCGCGACATGTAGCCCGTGTCCTCCATCAGGCCGATGAAGAAGAAGAGCAGCAGGATCTGGGGCAGGAAGACCACGACGCTGCCGACGCCCTCGATCAGGCCGCCGGTGACGAAGTCGACGAGGAGGCCTGCGGGCAGTGCGCTCTCGACGAGGCCCTGCAGCCAGCCGAACAGGCTCTCGATCGCGCCGATGGCGGGGTCGGACCACGCGAACAGCGACTGGAACACGACGCCCATCAGCGCGAGGAACGCCACGAAGCCGACGACCGGGTTCAGGAGCACCGCGTCGATGCGGTCGGTCTTGCTGACGCGCACGCGGCGGGGCTGACCGAGGAAGCGCGGCAGACGCTCGTCGATCCATGCGTAGCGGCCCTCGACGATCTCGAGATCCAGGTCGCGGCCCGCGGCCTCGGCGGCCCGGTGGCGGGCTGAGGAGGCCGTGCGCAGCTCGGTGGGGACGTGCTCGAGCTCGTCTTCCTCGTCGAGCGAGAGCAGCGCCCACATCGCGAGCGCGTCGCGCCGGTCCGCGTCGCCGCGGTGCCAGTCCGCGGGCAGCACGGCCCCGACGGCGCGCACGTCCTCGCGCAGCGACTCGGTCTCGGGGCGCCAGCGCGGGCCGGGCCGGCCGCGCTGCGGATCGGCGAGCACGGCGCGCACGGCTTCGCGCAGCTCGCGCAGGCCGCGGCCGCTCTTGGCCGCCGTCGGCACGACCGGAACGCCGAGCTCGCTCTCGATCGCCGCGACGTCGATCGAGAGGCCGGCCTCCTCCTGCGCGTCGATCATGTTCAACGCGACGACGACCGGCAGCCCGGTCTCGATCACCTGCAGCACGAGGTAGAGGTTGCGCGCGAGCTGCGTGGCGTCGACGACGATCAGCACGAGGTCGGGGCGCTCGAGCGGATGCAGGCCGGCGACGGCCTGGAGCGCGATCTGCTCCTCGGCGCTGCGCGCGGAGAGGCTGTACGTACCCGGGACGTCGAGCAGGCGCACGGCGGCGCCGTCCTCGAGCTTCATCGTCCCTTCCTGACGCTCGACCGTGACGCCGGGATAGTTGCCGACCTTCGCGTTGCCGCCCGTCAGCCGGTTGAAGACGGTCGTCTTCCCGGTGTTCGGGTTGCCCGCCAGCGCGACGCGCTTGCCGAGGTCGATCTGGATCAAGGTGTGGCCTCGAACCAGAGTTCGCGCGCCTCGCCGCGGCGCAGGCTCAGCCGCGAGCCGCGCACCTCGATCTCGAGCACGCCGCCGACGTCCGCGCGCCGCACGACGCGCACCGGCGTGCCGGGCAGCAGGCCGAGCTCCAGCAGCCGGCGCCGGAACGCGCGGCCGCCGCCGAGACGCACGAGCACGTCGCTCTGGCCCGGGGCGAGCTGGTCGAGGTTGCGCATGGGGGCAGAATTCTATTGAGATCCAATCTCAACAACAAGGGGTGCCGTCAGACGGGTAGAAGAACCGAGGAGCGGGGGGTTAGGGCGTCCGCCAAGATGACGAAAGCGCAATGTCCGGTCTGCGCCGAGGTCCTCGAGGTGCGCGAAGTCGTGCCCTGCCAGGACTGCGGCCACGACCCCGAGGAGCTCGCCCGAACGATTCACGAGCCCGCAGCCGAAACGACACAACCGGCGGCCTGCGGCCATCGTCCGGGCTAGGATCCGCGCGGGTCCAGAAGCACAGGAGGTCCGCGTTGGAGCCGAAGGAGATGGCCGGCCGTCGGGCCGCCGAGTGGGTCGAGGACGGGATGACCGTCGGGCTGGGTACCGGCTCGACCGTGTACTTCACGCTCGTGGCGCTGGGCGAGCGCGTGAAGCGCGACGGCCTGTCGATCCGCGGCGTCCCGACCTCGGTGGACACCGAGGTCAAGGCGCGCGAGATGGGCATCCCGCTCGTCGACCTGGGCGAGGTCGAGGCCATCGACGTCACGATCGACGGAGCCGACGAGATCGACGCCGCGTTCGACATGATCAAGGGCGGCGGCGGCGCGCTCCTGCGCGAGAAGGTCGTGGCCTCGATCAGCCGCAAGGAGGTCATCGTCGTGGGCCCCGGCAAGCGCGTGGAGCGGCTCGGACGCGGCTTCGCGCTGCCGGTCGAGGTGGTCCCGTTCGCGCGGCCGGTCGTCGCGCGCGCGATCCGCGGCCTCGGCCTCGAGCCGCAGCTGCGCGTGGA
>CAYGPA010000208.1:0-8960 GCA_964351535.1 uncultured Planctomycetaceae bacterium | reverse complement strand
CCCGCAACCCCGGCTCGCGCGGTCGAGGCCCCTCCGACCCTGCACCAGGTCCTGGTCGCGCCCGTCGACCTGCGCCGGCTGCTGCGTCTCGACATGGACGTCGCGCACGTCGACGCCGAGACCGGCGAGGTCGCCGTGCTGGTCGACGACGACGAGCTCCAGAAGCTGACGACGCTCGGCTTCGACTGGCGCATGCAGCACGAGGACGTGGTCGATTTCTACCGCTCGCGCCTGACCGGACCTGCCGAGGGCACGCCGCCCTACGGCGCGTGGCTGTCGCCCGCCTTCGGGTCCGGCTCGCTCGGCAGCTACTACACGTGGACGGAGGTCGTCTCGATCCTCGACCAGATGCGGACGGCGTACCCGAGCCTGATCAGCGCCAGGGCGAGCATCGGCCAGTCCATCGAGGGCCGCGACCTCTGGATGGTCAAGATCTCCGACAATCCCGACGTGGACGAGGGCGAGCCCGAGGTGCGCATCGACGCCCTGCACCACGCGCGCGAGCCGCAGGGCATGCAGGCGACGCTCTGGTTCATGCTGTTCCTGCTCGAGGGCTACGGCACCGATCCGCTGGCGACGTACCTCGTCGACGAGCGCGAGATCTACTTCGTGCCCGTCGTGAACCCCGACGGCTACGTCTACAACCAGTCGATCGCACCCGGTGGCGGCGGCATGTGGCGCAAGAACCGGCGCGTGAACGGCGGCGGGACGACGGGCGTCGACCTGAACCGCAACTATCCGTTCCAGTGGGGCTTCGACAACACCGGATCCAGCCCGACGAGCAGCTCGGACACGTATCGCGGTCCGGCGCCGGCGAGCGAGCCCGAGGTCCAGGCGATGACCGCGTTCCTCTCCGGCCGCAACTTCCAGACGGCGCTGTCGGTGCACACGTACTCGAACCTGTGGCTGCACGCGTTCGGCTACGACTTCCTCGACCCCGCGCCGCCGGCGGATGCGCGCTTCGCCGAGCTCTCGGCGCTGGCGACCGAGGTCAACGGCTACCTCGTCGGCCCGGCCGCGAACACGCTCTATCCGGCCAACGGGGTCACGCTCGACTACGACTGGGCCGTGCACGGGACGTACTCGTGGACGCCCGAGATCGGCGGCGACGGCGACGGCTTCTGGCCGCCGCCGAGCCGCATCGTGCCGCTCGCCGAGGAGAACCTGCTGGCCTTCCAGCGCACCGCGCTGGCCGCGGGCCCGTGGGTGCGCGTCGAGGACGTGCAGGTCGCGGAGGTCGGCGACGGGGACGGCTTCTACGAGGCGGGCGAGGCGGCCGCGTTCACGGTCACGGTGCGCAACAGCGGCCTGCAGGCCCCCGGGACGAGCGCCGTCGCCACCCTGAGCTCGACGAGCGCCGCGGCGACGATCGGGAGCCCCTCGTACGACTTCGGCGCGCTCGCGCCCTTCACGTCGGGTGACAACTCACTCTCTCCGCTGACGCTGGACATCGCGCCCGGCACTCCCGCGGGGACCGTGATCGACTGGAGCCTCGAGCTCACCTACGACGGCGCGGTCGAGACGGTCGGCGGCAGCGTCTTCGTCGGCCAGCCGATCGCGCTCGTCGCCGACGAGCTCGACCTCGACTACGGATGGATCGCCGGCGTCCCCGGGGACACGGCCACGACCGGCCAGTGGGAGCGCGGCGCGCCCCTCGGCACGAGCTCGGGCGGCAGCCCGGTCGCGCCCGGCGCCGACAACACCCCCGGCGCCGGCGGCGCGTGCTTCGTGACCGGCAACGGCGGCGGCAGCGCGGGGACCGACGACGTGGACAACGGCGGCACGACGCTGATCACGCCGGCGCTGCGCCTCGCGGGCGTCGGCCCCGCGCGCATCTCCTACGCGCGCTGGTTCGCCGACTTCACGCAGGTCGACGACGCGCTCGTCGTGTCGATCTCCGACGACGACGGCGCGAGCTGGACGACGGTCGAGACGATCACCGGCAACCAGAACCAGTGGAACACCTCCACGTTCGAGGTCGGCGACTTCGTGGGCCAGACCGACGCCGTGCGCCTGCGCTTCTATACCGAGGACGTGCCCAACAACTCCTTCGTCGAGGCCGCGGTCGACAGCCTGTCGGTCGAGATCTTCGACGCCGGCCCGCGCCTCGCGATCTACGGCGAGGCGTCCCCGGGCGCGCCGCTCGTCTTCAACGTCACCGGCCAACCCGGCGGCATCTGGTTCCTGTTCGCCACGAGCCCGCCGTCCCCGGCCCCGACCCAGGCCCCGACGATCCAGCAGGCCGTGCGCTCGACGCTCCGGACCGGCGGCATGCCCGCCTCGCGCGTCGTCCGCGTCGGCGGCAACGTCCCGAGCGACCCCGCCCTCGCGGGCCAGACCCTCTACTACCGCGCCGCGGTCGTGACCGGCGGAACCGTGCGCCTGTCGAACGTCGCCGCGATCACGGTGCAGTAGGTCTGGCCCGGACTCCTCACGACGCGTAGGTCGAAACGGCTCAACTCGGTGCCTGCCGGTGCTTTGCGGGCGGCACGCCCACGGCGGGGGTCGGACTGCCTATGTATGAAAAACCATACACCGTGTACGGTGTAGCGTACATGAAACCCGAACCCCTGGGAGGTCGATCATGGCTGGTTGGTACGCGGGAATCGCAATCGTCGTCGGGTTGCTCGTCGTGGGCGTGGGGGGGTCGGTCCTCGTGGGCCGGGGGGGGCCGAGGGGCGAGCGCCTGCCGGTCACCGTGCTGCAGAAGCGCGCGTGGATCGGGCTCGTGGCGGGGCTGCTGACGCTGTTCGCGGGAGTCGTGCTGTTCGCGGTGCGCGGGCTGGACCGGTACGACGACGACCCCGCGACGCGGTTCGCCGTCTACGCGCTGCTGTTCGTGGGGGCGGCGACGCACTTCTTCGTCGTGCCGCGCACGCCGGGCGGGAAGCCGCGCCGCGGCGTGGACGAGCGCGACCTCTCGATCTTCGAGCGCGCGCCGGCGATCCAGGGGGTGGCCGTGCTGGTCGTGCTCGCGGCCTGGGCCATCGGACTGACCGAGAGCTTCGACGAGGTCGGGGCGATCCCGATCGTGTTCCCCTCGCTGATCTTCCTGTCGGCCTTCCTCGTACACCTCGTGTCGCTGTCGCTGGCGATTCTCCTGGGCTACCGCCGGAGCTCGGTCGGTGCCTGACGTCCAGCTCGCGAACACGATCCGCAAGCTGCGCTTCGAGGCCGGCGAGATGACCCAGCAGCAGCTCGCCGAGCGCGTCGGCTGCACGCGTCAGACGATCCTGCTGCTGGAGCGCTCGCGCTACGTGCCGTCGCTGCTGCTCGCGTGGCGCATCGCGCGGGTCTTCGAGAGGAAGATCGAGGAGGTCTTCGACTTCCCCGAGTGAGCCCGGGATACGGCCCTTGCGCCGCCGGAGTGCGCATTCCTGCCCCGTGGAGGCCGGAGAGAGCGTGGCCTACTCCTCCATCGTGTACCGTCGCCGCAGGTGAACTCGCCTCCGCGACGGACCTCGCACGTGCCATGAGCCTCGAGAATTCGAGGGAGGCCGATCCGCGGACGCGGTCTCCCCTGCCGCCCATCGCGGAGTGGAAGCGGGTCATCGCTCCCTATCAGGAGCCCTCGACCTGGCGCGCCCTCGTCCAGCTCGCGGACACGCTCGGCCCGCTCGCGGCGCTCTGGTACCTGATGTCCCTCTGCCTGGCGGTCTCGCTGTGGCTCGCGCTGCCGCTGGCGGTACTCGCGGGCCTGCTGCTGGTGCGCGTCTTCATCTTCTTCCACGACTGCGGACACGGCTCCTTCTTTCGCTCGCGGCTGGCCAACGACGTGACGGGCTTCGTCGCGGGCGTTCTGACGTTCACGCCGTACTACCACTGGCGCTGGCAGCACGCCCAGCACCACGCGACGGCCGGCCACCTCGACCAGCGCGGAACGGGCGACGTGTGGACGATGACCGTCCAGGAGTACCTGGAGGCGTCGCGCTGGAAGCGCCTCGCCTACCGCCTCGCCCGCAACCCGTTCGTCCTCTTCGTGCTCGCGCCGCTCTACCTGTTCGTGATTCGCCAGCGCATTCCCTCCGCGCGGGCCAGCCGCCGGGAGCGGCACTCGGTCTGGTGGATGAACCTCGCCGTCGCCGCCATGGTGCTCGCGATGGGCGCGTGGCTCGGCTTCGTGCCCTACCTCGTGCTCCAGCTCGTCGCGATCGGCGTCGCCGGCGCCTCCGGAGTCTGGCTCTTCTACGTGCAGCACCAGTTCGAGGACGCCTACTGGGAGCGCGGCGAGGACTGGGACTACACCGCGGCGGCTCTCCAGGGCAGTTCGTTCTACGAGCTGCCGCGCGCACTGCGCTGGCTTTCGGGGAACATCGGCTACCACCACATCCACCACCTCAGTCCGCGCGTCCCGAACTACCACCTCGAGCGCTGCCACCACTCCGCGCGCATGTTCGAGGACGTCGAGTCGATCAAGCTCCTTCGAAGCCTGAAGTCGATGCGGCTGCACCTCTGGGACGAGGGCCTCCGACGGCTCGTGAGCTTCCGGCACGCGCGCCGGCAGCGCCGCGCTCCGGGAAGCCCGGGGGCTCCGCCGTCCGGACCCGGCCCCGGCCCCGGCGCGTCCGACCGCCACCCGGGTTAGCCCGGACTATTCATGACGCGTAGATCGAAACGGCTCAACTCGGGCGGCGGGCGCGCGCTCACTGCTTCACGCCGGTGAACGTTCCGAACTCGGCGAAGTGCACGTTGGAGAGCGTTCCGCTCAGGTTGCCCGCGAGGTCGAAGGAGCCGGAGAAGTCCGTGCCCTCGTCGTCCATGCCGCGCATCGTCGCGCCGCCGGCCGAGGTCGCCTCGATGGCGCCGACGGCCGCGTCCGGCGCGACGTTGATCGTGAGCGAGCCGTCCACTCCGACGGTCAGGTCGAAGGGATCGGTGGATCCGCCCGAGGTCGAGGTCCCCAGGTAGTTCCCCGCGATCTGCGCCAGGATGGCCGGGTCGAGCGTCGCCGCGACCGGGTGCGTCACGTTGCCCGCGAACGTCCCCGAGTCCGTCGGCGCCAGGGCCCAGGTCCCCGCGACCTGGCTGCCCGTGATCGAGCCGCTGTAGGTCGCGCCGGTCGAGACGACGCCCAGCACGCCGGTCGACGCGCTCGTGAACGTCCCGTTGAAGAAGAACACCGCCACGTCGAAGTTGCTGAACCCGCAGCCCAGCACGTCGCCGTTGCGGTCGAGGTAGAACTGCCACGGCCCCGAGTCGGTGCCGGTGTAGCTGCCCGCGTAGCGGCCCGCCTGGGCGCCCAGCAGCGTCGCGCGCAGGTGCGCCTGGGCCGCCGCGGCCGGGACCAGCGGGGTCGCGACGCCGAGCAGCGTCGTGATCGCCATGCTGACCGCCGGGTCGCTCTCGAAGGCCGCGATCGTCTGATCGAAGTTCAGGCTGAGCCCGGCGGCGTTGGTCGTGACCTGCGGCGTGATCAGGATGCCGTTCGCGGGATCGGCGTCGTCGTCCAGCGTCAGCAGGAAGCGCGCGCGGTTGGTCACGAACTCGTTCATCTCGTCGACCGCGCCGGCGACGAGGTCCACCGGCGTGACGCGCGCGGCGCCGGCCGCCATGCCGAGGTCGATGTCGCCGACCCCGAACTGCACCATCGCGGCGCCGTAGGGGAAGGTCCCGCCGGCGGCCGTCGTGCCCTGCGCGACCCCGTTGTCGTAGCTCAGCCCCTCGACGGCCGAGTCCAGGAAGGCACCGGTGGGCGCACCTCCTCCTCCACCCCCTCCGCCGCAGCTCCCGAGGAGCCCGAGGGCCAGCGGCGTCACGATCCCCATCCAGTTCGTCCGGCGTTCCATGGCGTGCTTCCTTTCGCTCGTTGCCCCTGCCAACGCGAACGGCGGGTCCGGGGGATCAGGCGGACTCCGGATCGCGGCGCCCGAATGGATCCAACTCCAGGCAGGCCAAGGACGTAGGCTCTTCGGACTGCGCGACGGAATCCGGCCTTCGGGCGACGGAAGGAGCCGCGCGGGGCATCCGGTACCTGGAGTGGACGAATCCAGCTCGAACGACCTGGTCCGCCGCGCGGCGGGCGGGGAGGAGGCGGCGCTGAGCCGGCTGTGGCGCGAGAACCGCGGCTGGCTGGCCACCGTCCTCGTGGCCCACGGCGTGCGCGAGGGCGAGGTCGAGGACCTGCTCCAGGAGGTCGCGATCGTGGTGCTGAAGAAGATCGACACGCTGCGCGATCCGCGCGCGCTGCGGCCCTGGCTGCGGCGCGTGGCGATCAACTCGGCCCGGATGTCGGCGCGGCAGCGGCTGCGCTCCGGCGCGGGCAGCGTGGAGCTGCAGGCGGTCGAGCCCGACCTCGAGGACCCCGACGCGAGCCAGGGACTGGAGCGGGCCTCGGCGCGCTCCGAGGTCGCACTGGTGCTGAAGCACGTGCGCGAGCTGCGCCTCGAGTATCGCGAGCCGCTGCTGATGCGCGCGGTCGCGGGCATGAGTCAGAGAGAGATCGCCGCGAGTCTCCGCATCCCGGAGACGACCGTCGAGACGCGCCTGGCGCGCGCGCGCAAGATGCTCGTCGAGCGTCTGTCGCGCACCGACCGCGCCGTACGCGCGATGGTCGCGGCGGCGCCGCGGCGCGTCGGCGCGCTGGCCGGAGAGAGTGGAGAGGCATGAGAGACCAAGCCCGAGACGAAACCATGGAAGAGAACCTCCGCGAAGACGTCCTGATCGCCCGCATCGTCGACCAGCTCGACGCGCCCGAGGACTGGCGCGGCCTCGACCGCCTGGCCGAGGACGACGCCGAGGTCTGGGGCCGCGTGCTGACGACGCTGCGCGCCGAGTGCCACCTGCGCACCGAGGGCGCCTCGCTGCTCGCGGCGGGCGCCGCGGTGGAGCTGCCGTTCGGCGAGCCGACCGCGCGCGTGTCGCCCCGGCGCGGCGGCGGATTCGTCCGCGCCGGACGCTGGGCTGCGGCCGCCGCCGCGGTGCTGCTCGCGTTCCTGATCGGCCGCAACGTCGACTCCGAGTCCGCGCCGACGCCCGAGGCCTTCGTGCCCGCGATCGACACGCCTCAGCTCGTCTCCTCGGACGGCGGCGGCGCCGCGAGCCCCGATGTCTCGAGCTCCGGGGCCGGGGCGCTGGCCGTCGAGAACTCGCTCGCCGGCGCCTGGGGGACCTACCTCGCCGCCGCGCAGCGCGAAGGCGTCTTCGTCCGCGAGATGACGCCCGTGGTGCTCGAGACCAAGCCCAACCCCGACGGCTCGGGCGTCGAGGTCACGTTCCTGCGCGGCGTCGTGCAGCGCGACGTCGTCGACTCCGTCTTCGAGGTCGGCGTGGACGAGGAGGGCCGCCCGATGCCCGTTCCCGTCGACTCCAACCGCTACGTCCAGCTCGCGTCGTTCTGAAGCCGCCGAGGACCACATGTTCCGACCGAACCGCACCGTGAACTTCTTCGCCCGCCTCAGCGCGGCCGCCGCCGGCATCGCGCTGGTCGCCGGTCCCGTCCCGGTCCAGGGGCCCGACGCGTCCGGAGGGCGCACGCCCGGCGCGAGCGCCACCTACCTCGGCTTCCCGCTGCGCGAACACTCCGTGCGCGTGGAGCTCGACGGCGGCGAGACGCTCGTGCTGCTCGACGGCGAGCGCCTGAGCGCCGAGCGCCTGCGCGCGAACGGCGACCGCATCGAGATCCTGGGCGACGACTGCAAGACCCTCCTCGCGGCCGTGGAGCTCGGCGCACAGCGCGGCGGCTTCCACGTCGTCGACGCGCAGCCCCGCGTGCGCATGGGCGTGTTCGTCGGCAAGCGCACCGACGGCGGCGGGCCCTCCGCGTTGCCCGAGGGCGAGTTCGACGTCGTGGTGACGGCCGTGGAGCCCGGCCTGCCCGCCGACCGCGCGGGACTGCGCGTGCACGACGTGCTGCGCTTCATCGACGACCGCCAGGCGATGGACGTGGACGACCTGCGCGAGGCCCTCGCGGGCAAGGTGCCGGGCGAGGAGCTCGACCTGCTCGTGCAGCGCGAGGGTGAGGAGCTCGAGGTCGTCGTGCACCTCGACGAGACCGGCCCGATCGATTCCCAGGGCCTCCCGTTCGCCCTGCCCTTCTCGCGCCCGGCCTTCGGCATCGGCTCCCAGGGCCGCGTGCTCGTCTGGAGCAGCGAGCACTTCTCGACCGCGGACATCGACCCCGCCGACCTGGCCCACGACCACAAGCTCTTCGCGCACCTGCGCAAGTCGTTCCAGATCCGCGAAGGCGAACCGGGCGGCGAGGAGCTCGAGTTCGACGAGGAGACGTCCACGATGCGCGTCACCTTCGGCGGCGACGTCGAGAGCGCGCACGGGATGGGCACCTTCGTCTCGAGCGAACACCTGACGACCCTCGAAGCCCGCCTGGTCGAGATCGAGTCGAAGCTGGAGCTCCTGCTGCAACGCACCGCGCCGGCCGACGCCGCGGATCCGAGGTGATCCTCCGGGGAGTGTCTCCGGAGTTCGGAGACGTCCCGCTACTCTCCGTCCGACCGCTTGCGTTCGATACGGCCCTCGCGGATGGCGGCGATCAGCTGCTTCACCCGGTCGTCCTGCGGGAATCGGCGGGCGTACTCTTCGAGGTGGGTCAACGCCTCCTCCTGCTCGCCGAGCATGAGGTAGGTAATCCCGAGTGCCCGGCGGGCCCCGTCGTGACCCAGCTCGACGGCTCGCTCGAGGTGCGTGACGGCCCGGCGCTGGTACACCGCCGTGCCGCCGAGGAACGCGCCGAACTGGAAGTGGCCCTCCGCATGGTCGGGGTCGAGGTCGAGCAGGCGTTCGTAGGCGTCGATGGCGCGCCTGGAAGCGCCCTCGATGTCGAGGTTGTGCCCGATCGCCCACAGCCGCCCCGCGCGAAGGAGGTTCTCCTTCAGGAGTCCTTCCTCCGTGTCCGCGGCGTCGTCCTCGGGACCCTCCCGCGGTGCCGTGACGCGAGCGATCGCGGCGCCCAGGCGCTCGAGGTCGGCCTTGGCGCGACCCCGCTCGTCCTCGTCCTCGAACCGGGG
>CAYGPA010000207.1:0-8962 GCA_964351535.1 uncultured Planctomycetaceae bacterium | reverse complement strand
CGCTCGCCCATCCGTCGAAGGCGCGCCCGGGCCGAGCTCGAGGGCCGAGGTCACGACCGACGCCCACGGCGTGTTTCGCGTCGACGGATTGTGGCCCGGCGTCTACGCGTTCGGCCAGCGGACCCATGTCGGCCTGGGGTCGTCGTCCGACCGGATCGAGACCGGGGTCTTCACCGGGCGCGTGGTGTTCCCCGGGCACCTGCTGCACCTGCGCTGTGTGCGCGGGGACGGAACCCCCGGCCGCGAGCTCTTCACCGCCGTTCGCTACATGATCCGCACCGCGGGCACCGACGAGTACTTCACGACGAGCGAGACGAGCACCTCCACCAACGAGCACGGCGAGGTCGTGGTCGCGTTCCGCGAGCCCGGAGTCGCCAAGGTCTCGATCCTCGACGAGACCGAGGCCGCGTACGGCCACGAGGTCGTCCTCGAGGGCCGTGGCGGCTATCGCGAGGAGGTGATCTCCCTGCGCCCCCGCGAGTTCGCGAGCCTGCGCGTCGAGGTCGTCGACACGCTGGGAGCGCGGATCGACGACTACCGCCTGCGGTTCAGCGACCCCAGCGGCAACGTCTCCTCGTTCACGAGAACCTCCCAGGAGGCCCGCTCGGGAGAGTGGTTCGACCGGATCCCGCCGGGTTCGTACGACCTCTCGCTCGCGCCGAGCTTCACGTTTCCGCTTCCGTTCTACCGCGGGGGCTCGGCGCCCCGCGTGGAGCTCCAGCCCGGCGGAGTCGAGCACGTTCAGGTCGTGGTCCTGCTCGGTGGCCGGCTCGAGCTCGTGAACGAGACCGACGAGCCGATCCCGGAGTCTGACGGGATCTGGATGCGCTTCGCGACAGACGATTCCGCATGGGAGCGCGTCCAGACCGCCCGGCAGACGCCGGAGGGCGGAGTCACGGTGTCCAACCAACTGCCGCCGCGTTCGTCGGGGACGGCCTTCAACGCGATCGACGGGGGCAGCTACCTCCTGCGCGTCGGCCCGGACACCCGGCCCGAGTACCCCTTCGAGATCCTCCCCGGCCGCGTGACGCGCGTCCTCGTGGGCACCGACTCGGTGATCGCCCTGACGCCGGAATGACCGAGCGCACGTACGGAGAGCTGCCATGTCCGGAGTATCGGGTTCCCGCCCCGGAGCCTGACCGTGCCGATGGGGACGACGCTCCTCGCCGCGTGGCTGTGGATCGGGTTCAGTCTCGTCGCGTCGATCGGGCGGCTCCTCTCCACGCCGCGCTGGCGCGGAGCCTTCTACCTGCTCGCGCCTCTCCTGCTCGGTGTGCCCCTGGCCAACGCGATCCCCGGCGTCTGGACCGGCGACCCGGTCGTGATGCGCTCCTACGGTCCGGCTCTCGCGGCTGCACTCCTCGTCGGCGTCGTGCTGTGGGTCTCGCTGGCGAGGTCGCGCGGGTCGACCGAGCCGTCGCGCAGCTGAAAGGACCGCGGGGCCGCGTGCCCGCGGCTTTCCCGGAGTACCATGCGCGCGCATGTCCAGGGGGCTTCGTCGACACGCATTGGGCTGGGAGCAGCCGCCGCTCGCCGCGGCGGCGGACTGGCTGCTCGCGGAGCACGGGGCCGACCTCTCCGGCGTGATCGTGGCGCTGCCCGGCGGGCAGGCGGGGCGGCGGCTGCGGGAGCTGCTCGCGCGGCGCGCGCAGCGCTCGACCGAGGCCTGGGTGCCGCCGCGGATCCTGACGCAGGGTGCACTCGTGGACGAGCTCGTCGGCGTCGACCTCGCGGTGGCGCCGCGCTTCGCGCGCACGCTGGCGTGGGACGGTGCGCTGGAGTCGCTGACGGCGGTCCAGCGCGCGCGCGTGGCGCGGACGCCGCGCGGCGTGCGGACGGCGCGCGACCTCGGGGAGCGCATCCGGCTCGCGGAGACGGTGCGCGCGCTGCACGGACGGCTCGCGCCGCAGGGGCTCGACTTCGGCGCGCTGGCGTCCGGCGACGCGCGGCCGCAGAGCGCGGGCGAGGCGGCGCGCTGGGAGGCGCTGGCCGCGGCCCAGGTGCGCTACCGCGAGCTGCTGGCGGAAGCCGGGCTCGCGGATCCGCACGAGGCGCGCCTGCAGGCCATCGAGGCCGGCCGCGTGGCGTGCGAGCTCGACGTCGTCCTGGTCGGCGTGGCCGACATGAACCGGCTGCTCGTCAAGCTGCTCGAGCAGATCGCGGAGCGCGCCACGGCGCTGATCGCGGCGCCCGCGGAGCTCCTCGAGGGCTTCGACGAGTGGGGGCGGCTGCGCACGGAGTTCTGGCGCGAGCGGCGCGTGCCCATCGCGCTGGACGCCTGGCGCGTCGTCGAGAAGCCCGTCGACCAGGCCGCGGCGGTGCGCGACGTGCTCGCGAGCTTCGCCGGCCGCTTCGCGGTCGACGAGGTCGTCGTCGGCGTCGCCGACGAGCAGGTGACGCCGTACCTGAAGCAGACGCTGGGCGCGTGCGGGGCCGAGGTGCGCGACGCGGCCGGCACGCCGCTCGAGCGCACGCGGCCCTTCCGCGCGCTCCAGGCCGCCGCGCGCTACGCGGCGCGGCGCACGTTCTCCGATCTGGCGGCGCTCGCGCGGCACGCGGACGTCGAGCCGCTGCTCGGCGGCGACGTGAACGGCTTCGGCGTCGTCGGCGCACTGGACGACTATCACGGCAGGCACCTGCCCGGCGGAGTCGACGGCGACTGGCTAGGCGGGCCGAGCGAGCGGTCGCAGCCGGTCGTCGCGAACGCGCACGCGGCGCTCGGCGGGCTGCTGGGCGAGCTGGACACGCCGCGCTCGGGCACGCTCTCGAACTGGGTCGAACCGACGCTCGCGTTCCTGCGCGCGCTCTTCGGCGACCGCCGGCTGGACGTCGAGGAGGTCGAGGCCGACCGCGTGCTCGCCGGAGCGCTGGAGCGCATCGCCGAGGTGCTGGCGGAGCTCGAGGAGCTGCCCGCGCAGCTCAGCGGTCCGGAGGTCGCGGCGCACGAGGCGCTCGAGCTCGTGCTGCGCCGGCTCGAGGGCGAGGCCGTGCCCCCCGCGCCGCCGCGGCCCGGCGAACCGGCGATCGAGCTCTCCGGCTGGCTCGAGCTGCCGCTCGAGGACGCGCCCGCGCTGATCGTCACGGGCTTCCAGGACCGCCACGTTCCCGGATCCGTGCAGGGCGACGCCTTCCTGCCCGACGGCGCGTGCCGCGCGCTGGGCCTGCCGAACAACGACGACCGCCTCGCGCGCGACGCCTACGCGACGACCCTGATCGTCGAGACGCGCCCGTGCGCCGCGTTCGTCACCGGACGCCGCAGCCACGAGGGCGACCCGCACGTCCCGAGCCGCCTGGCGTTCCAGGTCGGCGAGGACGAGGTCGTCGAGCGCGTGAGGCACTTCCTCGCGGCCGCCGAGACGCCGCTTCCGCCACCGGGGGACGCGAGCGCTGTCCGGAAGGGTCTTGCGCGCCTGCCCGACGCCGCGCCGGTCGAGTCGATGAGCGTCACGTCGTTCCGCGCCTACCTGGAGTCACCGTACCGCTTCTATCTCGAGCGCGCGCTGCGCTTGAGGTCGATCGACGACCGCGCGCGCGAGCTGGACCCGCTCGGCTTCGGGAACCTGGCCCACGAGGTCCTCGAGGGGTTCGGGAACAGTGACCTATGCGACTGCGCCGACGCGGAGCGCATCAGAGTGTTCCTGGACCAGGCCCTGCACCAACTAGCAGCTCGGCGCTTCGGCGAACGGCCGCTGCCGGCGGTCGCGCTGCAGGTCGAGCAGCTCTCCTACCGCTTGCGGTTCTTCGCGCAAGCGCAGGCGCAGCGCGCGGCGGAGGGTTGGACCATCGCGCACGTCGAGTGGGTCGCGCCGAAGGAGAAGGCGCTGCTGGACGTCGACGGAGTGCCGATGCTCATCAAGGGCAAGATCGACCGCATCGACCGGCACCGCGACGGGCGCTGGGCGGTGTGGGACTACAAGACCGGCGAGAACTCCAAGCCGCCGGACAAGACGCACCGCCCGCGAGGCGAATGGATCGACCTGCAGCTTCCGCTGTACGCGTTCCTCACGCGCGCGCTGGGCTACGCCGGGCTCCCCGAGCTCGGCCACGTGACGCTCGGCAAGAAGACCGCGGACGTCGAGTTCCAGCCCGCGATCGACTGGAACGAGGCCGTGATCGACGAGGCGCTCGAGAAGGCGCGCGAGGTCGTGCGCTGCGTGCGCCGCGGCGAGTTCTTCGAGAACCCGGGCCCCGCGCCGAAGTGGGATCCGCTGGTCGCGGCGCTGTTCGGCGTGGGGCTCCTGGATGCCGACGACGACACTGACGGGGAGAGTGCGCCGTGAATCCGCACAAGCTGCTGCTCGCGTCGGCCGGCACCGGCAAGACGTACCGGCTGACGGGGCGCTTCCTGCAGCTGCTCGTCGCGGGCGTGCCGCCCGAGCGCATCCTGGCGACGACGTTCACGCGCAAGGCGGCGGGGGAGATCCTCGACCGCGTGTTGAAGCGCCTGGTCGAGGCGGCCGAGGACCCCAAGAAGCGCGCGGAGCTGGACACGGACGTCGGTGGAGGGCCACGCTCGGCGCAGGAGTACCGCACGCTGCTCGCCGGGCTCGTGCGTCACATCGACCGCTTCCGCGTGCTGACGCTCGACGCGTTCTTCGTGCAGCTCGGACATCTCTACGCGCTCGAGCTGGGCTTCCCGTGCGACTGGGACATCGCCGAGGAGGTGGACGACCGCGCCATGCGGCGCGCGGCGGTTGGCGTCGCGCTCGCGAGTGCCGACCGCGACCAGTGGCTGACCCTGCTGCGCGACCTCCAGCGCGCCGACGCGTCCAAGCGCATCGAGCAGGACCTGCTCGATCTCGCGGCCGAGGGGCGCGACGCGTATCTCGACTCGGCGGCCGAGGCGTGGGGGGTCGTGCAGCCGCCGGCGGAGCTCCCGGAAGAGGAGCGGCGCGAGGCGGAGCGTCGGCTCGCGGCCCTGGAGCTGCCCAAGACGAAGAAGGGCGACCCGGTCCAGCACTGGGTGAACTCGAAGACGAATGCCCTGGACTGCCTGGAGCGCGCCGACTGGGCCGGGTTCCTCGACATCGGTCTCGTGAAGAAGCTCCTCGCGGGCGAGGAGCGGTTCAGCCGTCACGAGATCGGCGCAGACGTACACGCGGCCTTCGATCCGCTGCTGCGCCAGGCGGCCCATGCGCTGATCGGGCGCATCGCGGTCGAGAACGCCGCGCTGTACAACTGGCTCGAGCGCTTCGAGAACGCCTACGAGTCCGTCAAGCGCGACGAACGCGCGTTTCGCTTCGAGGACGTGCCCCAGAAGCTCGCGCCGCGCGACGAGGAGCCTTTCGACGAACAGGAACTCGACCTCTGGTACCGCCTCGACGGGAAGATCGACCATCTCCTGCTCGACGAGTTCCAGGACACGTCGTCGGTCCAGTGGCGCATCCTGCGGCCGGTCGCCGAGGAGATCCTGGCCGACGGAACGGGCGAGCGCAGCTTCTTCTGCGTCGGCGACGTCAAGCAGTCGATCTACGGCTGGCGCAGCGCGGAGCCGCGGCTGTTGAAGGGACTCGAGCACCACCCGCTACTCGCGGGCGTCGCTGAACCGCTGAGCAAGAACTGGCGCTCGTCGCAGATCGTGCTCGACGCGGTCAACCGCATCTTCGGCGACGTGGGCTCCAGCGCGGTGTTCGCGGAGAAGAGCTCCCACCGTGAGGCAGCGGAGACCTGGCAAGAGAGCTACCGCGAGCATCGCGCCGCGGAGAGCCTCCCGGGCGAGGTGGTGCTGCTGCGCGCGTCGGAGAAGGGCGAGGACGAACGGGCCTACGAGCCCGCCTTGCGCATGGCCGCCGATCGCACGGCCGCGATCTCCGCGGAAGCTCCGAGAGCGACGATCGGCATCCTGCTGCGCAAGAACAACCACCTCACGAAGCTGATCTACCTGTTGGGCGAGCGCGGGCTGCGCGCCAGCGGCGAGGGCGGCAATCCGCTGACGGATTCGTCGGCCGTGCTGCACGTCGTGTCGCTGTTGCACCTGACCGATCACCCCGGCGACGGGATGGCGGCGTTGCACGTGGTCAGCTCGCCGCTCGCGACCGCGTTCGACTGGCCGGCGCGGAAAGACACGTTGGCGTCGCGCGCGCGCCAGGTGGCTCGTGACGCTCGCGCGCGCATCGCGGCCGAGGGCTTCGGCGGCCTCTGCGCGTGGCTGCGGCCGACCGTGCACGCGGGCTACGACGACTGGGATCGGCGGCGGTTCGAGCAGCTCGTCGATCTGGCCTACGCGTTTGACACCCGCGCGCGCACGCGGGCCGACGACTTCGTGGACGCGGTGCGCGAGACGAAGGTCGAGGACCCTGCCTCGACGCGCATCAAGGTCCTGACGATCCACATGGCCAAGGGCCTCGAGTTCGACGCCGTGATCCTGCCCGAGCTGAACGAGCCGCTGTACCGCCACGAGGGCTTGCTGAAAGTACGGCCCGAGCCCGCGGGCCTGTTCACGGAGGTCTCGAAGCGCTCGAGCTCCGACGTGCGCGCGCTCGACCCGAACCTCGTGCGCATGAACGACGAGGTCGAGAAGAGCGATCTGACCGAGAGCCTCTGCCTGCTCTACGTGGCCGTCACGCGCGCGAAGTACCGCCTCGATCTGATCGTGCAGGCGGGCAAGCCGCGGAGCAACTGGGCGGGTCTCTTGCTCGAGAAGCTTGCCGGCGAGAGCTCCGCCGGGCCCGCGGGAGTCGTCTGGGAGCATCCCGACAACGTGCGGCCCTGGCTGCCGGTCGAGACGGGCGACGTGGCCGAGTCGGGAGCGGAAGACCTCACGCGCACCGCCGCGCCCGTCGCGTTCCGCGCGTCGAGCGAACCGCGCGGCCTCCCGCGCCGGGCGCCCTCCGGTCAGGAGGGCGACGGGACCGTGCGCGGCGAGGAGTTCCTGCGCCTGCGCGACTCCCGGGCGCGCGTGCGCGGGAAGCTCGTGCACCGCTGGCTGGAGGAGGTCGAGTGGCTCGAGGACTTCGCGCTCGACGAGCCGCGGCTGCTCGCGCTCACCGCGGACCTCGAGCCGGACGAGGACGCGCGCCGCGAGCACCTGCGCGAGTTCGCGGGCCGCCTGGAGCAGCCGGCGCTGCGCGGGCTGTTGACTCGCTCCGCCCAGGGGGTCGCCGCCGACGTGGGCCTCGAGGTCTGGCGCGAGCGGCCCTTCTCGATGATCCTGCCGGCCGGGGACGGCGAGCCCGGCGAGGTCCTGTGGTCGGGCGCCTTCGACCGCGTCGTCGTCCACCGGCGCGGCGACGAGGTCGTGTGCGCGGAGGTGATCGACTACAAGACCGACGAGGTCGACGCAGAGGGCCTCGAGCAGCGCGCCGCCTTCTACCGCCCGCAGCTCCAGGCCTACCGACGAGTGACGGCCGAGCTGCTGGGCGTGGACGCCTCCCTCGTCACCTGCCGGACGGCCTTCCTGGCCCTCGACTCGATCGTTGACGGCTGACCCGCCGGGCCTGCTCGGGGAGAACGGCGGATGTTCTGCCGCCGGTCCGTTCGAGTATGCTCACCGGCATGAAAGCCACTCTGCGCAAGGCGCTCGAGGCTCTCCGCGAGGAGCTCGGAAAGCTGCAGGTCGACTCCGAGGAGAAGACCCACCTCCAGGGACTCGTCGGGGACGTGGAGCGGCAGCTCGACGATCCCGAAGGCGCCCCCGATCTCGCCGACCACATCGAGAACTTGCCCAAGCTGATCGAGCGGTTCGAGGTCGAACACCCGCGCCTCACGCGCACGTTGAACGAGATCATGATCACCCTCGGCAACATGGGGATCTGAGGCGGCGACGTGAATTCGTACCAGGGGTGTGCGCCGACCCCCGTCGCGTCGCCACGACGCGCTTCCGCATCGAAAGCAGCTCCCGATGGGTAGCGAGTTCTCTCGACGCTGGCGCTTCTTCCTCGAGCGGTGGGTCCAGCGCGGTGTCGTCCATCAGCTCCTGCTGATGGCGAGCCTGGTCGTGGCCGTCGCCGCGGCGGGCGGGGTCGCGGCCTGGGCGCTGACTCCGGCCTTCGACGACCTTCCCACGGCCGTCTGGTGGGCGTTCCTGCGCCTGACGGATCCCGGCTACCTCGGCGACGACGAGGGCACCGCGCTGCGGGTCGTCTCCACGGTCGTGACCGTGCTCGGCTACGTCCTGTTCATGGGGTCGATGATCGCGATCATGACCCAGTGGCTCGCGGGAACGGTCCGCAAGCTGGAGAGCGGCCTGACCCCGATCTCGATGCAGGGTCACTTCGTGATCCTGGGCTGGACCAACCGCACGCCGGAGATCATCCGGAAGCTCATGACCGCCGGCGGGCGACTCGAGCGCTTCTTCGAGCGGCGCGGAGGCGCGAGCCGGCTGCGCGTCGTCGTCCTCGCGGACGAGGTCGACGCGGGCCGCAGGCAGGAGCTGCGCGACACCCTGGGAAGCGACTGGGACGAGGCGAACATCTTCCTGCGGTCCGGCTCCTCGCTGCGCCGCGAGCACCTCGACCGGCTCGACCTGCTTCGCTCCGCCGTGGTCGTGATTCCGGGTGCGGACTTCGAGCTCGGCGGGGCGGAGCTGACCGACACGCGCGTCGTCAAGACGCTGCTCACGCTCGACACGCTGTTTCGCGCCGCTCCCGAAGCGCCGACTCCCCACGTCGTGGCCGAGCTCTTCGACCCGCGCAAGGTGTCCATCGCGAGCAGCTCCATCCGCGCGCGCACCAACGTCATCGCCGGCGACCGGCTGATCAGCCGCCTCCTGTCCCAGAGCCTTCGGCACCCCGGCGTGGCCGCGGTGCTGCTGCGCCTGCTGACCCACCGCGAGGGAAACGGGGTCTACCTGCGCTCGTTCCCCGAGCTCGCGGGCGCGTCCACGCGCGGAATCCACCGGCACTTTCCGGAGGCCCTCGTGCTCGGTGTCGTCTCGGTGGAGGGCGACACCACGCGGGTCCGCATGGACCCCGAGCAGGGGGTGACTCTGCAGGCGGACGACCTCCTCATCCTCGTCGCGGAG
>CAYGPA010000206.1:0-9054 GCA_964351535.1 uncultured Planctomycetaceae bacterium | reverse complement strand
TACGTGCGCTTCGAGGACGGCCTGGTCACGACGCTGGGCGTGAAGTGAGCCGCGCGGGATCGGCCCCTCACGCGATGTTCCATCTGCGCCGCCCGAGCGCCGCGGCGCTGCGCGCGCTGCTCGCGGAGCAGTCGGAAGCGCCGCTGAGCTACGCCGAGGTTGGTCGGAGTCTGGCGGCGCTCCCGTCCGGCTACCAGCACCTCACCGTGCGCCGCCGCGCGGGCGCCGGGCCCGACGCCATGGAGCGCGCGCGCTCCGCGCTGCGCTCCTGGGCCGGCCACCGCGCGCTCGGCATGCGCCTGCATCCCGAACGACCCGAACTCGACGTCGACGCCACCGTCGCGTTCGCGCTGCGCCCCGCGCCCCTCGCGCCCTGGGTCACGGGCGCGTGCCGCATCGTGGCCGTCGTCGACGAGCCGCGGCGCTTCGGCTTCGCCTACGGAACGCTGCCCCACCACCCGGAGATCGGCGAGGAGGCCTTCCTGGCCCACCGGCGCGACGACGGCGCGGTCGAGTTCGAGATCACGGCCTTCTCGCGACCGTCGACGCGCTTGCTGGCGCTCGCCGGCCCCCTCGGCCGCCGCATCCAGCGCCGCTCCGCCGAGACCTACCTCACGGGTCTCGTCGAGCCTCCGCCCGCTTGACGCTTGGCCCCTGACGGCACGGCGCCCGGGAACATCCCGGACAGCAGAAGCATGGCTTTGCTTGACTCGGGACCGGGGCGCGGGTTGATTGGGGCGGCTCCCGTGCAGTGACGGCTCCGTCCGGTGCCGGGAACGCGCGATCCGACGTGTCGTCGCCTCGTGCAGCGCTTCGCGCCTCGTTCGACCGGCCGCACTGGTCCAGACTTTCAGGAACGCCGACATGATCCAGCGATTCTCCGCCGCCTGCCTCCTCCTCTCTCTCGTGACAGCCTGCGCGAGCTCGTCGGAGTCGGCGCCGGAATGGAGCTACGAGGGCGAGACCGGCCCGGCCCACTGGAGCGAGCTGACGCCCGATTACGCCCTCGCCAAGGAGGGCAAGCGCCAGTCTCCGATCGACATCGCCGTGGCGAAGACGGTGGCCACGGAAGTCCCGCCCATCGAGGTCCACTACGATCCCACGACGCTCGAGATCTTCAACAACGGGCACACCGTCGAGGACGACTACCACGACGGCGGACACCTCTCGATCGACGGGCACGATTACGCGCTGGCCCAGTTCCACTTCCACTCCCCGAGTGAGCACACGATCAACGGCGAGCACTTCCCGATGGAGATGCACCTCGTCCACAGGGATGCGGACGGAAAGCTGGCGGTCCTCGGCGTCATGATCGCGGAAGGCCAGCAGAACGAGTTGTTCGCGCGCGTCGGCCACTACGCGCCGACCGAGCCCGGGCGCGCCGATCACGTCCACGGTGTCGAGATCGACGCCACCGAGCTTCTTCCGCCGAGCCTGGCGAGCTATCGCTATTCGGGTTCGCTGACCACGCCGCCTTGCTCCGAGGACGTCCGCTGGCTGATGCTGAAGACGCCGATCGAGGCATCGAAGGAGCAGATCGCGCGCTTCCGGCAGATCTACTTCGGAAACAACCGTCCGACGCAGCCTCTCAACGGTCGCACGGTCGTCGCCGCGAACTAGGGGCGCCAGGAGTCCGCTCGATGATTTCCACTACCGGCATTCTCGTTCTCGCCGCGCTCGGCTCGTCGGCGGCGACGCCGGGCGACGACAAGGCTCCGGTCGAGACGCCGGCGAGCTCCTTGGCGGCCGAGGCTGGTGACGATGCCCTCGAAGTGCCGAAGGGGTTCGGCGAGGGCAGCTTCCCGGGCTCGATCTTGATCCCCGGCACCGACTTCTCCGTGAAGTTCGGCGGGCGCATCAAGGCGGACGCGATCCACGACTTCGACGCGATCGGCAACACGGACGCCTTCAAGACCTCGACGATTCCGGTGCCGGAAGTCTCCTCGGACGGGAACACGCGCTTCCACGCACGGGACACGCGCCTCCACATGGACGTGCGCACTCCCAGCGAGCTCGGAGAGATTCGCGGCTACGTCGAGATGAACTTCTTCGGAAGCGGCGATTCGCTCGAGTTGCGCCATGCCTACGCGCACACCGACCACCTGCTCTTCGGGCAGACGTGGACGAACTTCATGATGATCGAGTCGCGTCCGGAGACCCTCGACTTCGAGGGCCCGGACGGTTCGGTGTTCCTGCGCCAGACGCAGGTGCGCTGGACGCAGCCCGTCGGGGACGACGGTCGCTGGACGATCGCGCTCGAGGATCCGAGCTCGGACGTGACGGCCCCCGTCGGCTCCGCGGGCGAGCAGGTCCTCCCGGATCTGACGACCGGCTACCGCCACGATCACGGACGGGGCCACCTGTTCGTGGGCGCCGCGCTTCGCGAGATCGCGTACAACGGCGCGCAATCGGATAGCGAGCTGGGCTGGGGCGCCAACTTCAGCGGTCGGGTCGACACGTCCGGCAAGGACAACTTCCGCTTCCAGGTCGCCTACGGTCACGGCGTCGCTCGCTACATCGAGGACCTGCGCGGCCTGGGGCTGGACGGCGCGCTGGACGGGAGCGGGGACCTCGAGGCCTTGCCGACGTACGGCGGCTTCCTCTCCTACCAGCACTTCTGGAGCGACGACCTGCGCTCGACCGCCGTCTTCTCCGCGACCGGCGTCGACAACAGCGCCGGTCAGGCCGCGACGGCCCTGAAGCGGACCACCTACGCCTCCGCCAATCTGATCTGGGCGGCGGCCAAGCGCATGGACATCGGCGTCGAGTATCTCCTCGGCATGAGGGAGAACAACGACGGGCAAGACGCGACGGCGAACCGCCTGCAGTTCTCGCTCACGTACTCGTTCTAGTCCGACTACTCCGAGCCCAGCAGGACGTGGGTGGCGAGGAACGAGCCCATTCCCAGCAGGAAGGGGGCGAAGCGCGCCTCGTGGAACTCGGGGAGTTCCTTGCGGAAGATGTCGAAGATCATGAACCCGGCCAGCATCGCGGTCAGGACGTCGACGGCTTCCTCGTGCGGCTCGCGCACGAGGTTCAACGCGTAGCCCGCGAGGACGGCGACGGCGAGGATGTAGCGGCCCTTGCGGACGAAGAGCTCCTCGTAGCGCTCCTGCAGGCCGAAGTCGCCGCTGGTCAAGTGAAGCCCCATGGAGACGGCGAACACGACCGTCAGCGCCGGCGACGCGGGCAGCTGCTGGCCCAGGGTGAACACGAGCAGGCTGCTGTAGAGCGCGGCGGCTCCGAAGTGGATCGTCGCATCGGCGTGCCGGATTCCGCGTCGCCGGTGGATCAGGATCTCGAGGCCGTAGTACAGCGCCAGACCGACGAGGAGTACGAAGTAGATCCTCGGCCCGAGGACCTCGCCACCCTCGCTGATCTCGGGAATCAGGTGCAGGAAGACGTAAGCCGACGCGAGTCCCCCGGAGAACGAGGAGACGGTCGCGCGCGCCCGCCGGTGGAGGTCGGAGAGCCACGGAGAGAGGACGTGGCAGGCCACGAAGAAGAGCGTTACGAGGAGGATCTCGGTGTGCCGCATGGTCTATCTCCCCGCGCGCTCCGGTCCTGGGTGAATCCGGACGAGTGGCTCGCACGAGCTGCCGGGGCTTCGCGCCGCGCACAGCATGGGGGTCCCCGCTGAGTTCGTCCACCAGGGTCGGCCGGACCCGGTTGTCGAGCGGAAGTCGGCCCGGGGGTCGGCTCGGATCCGGAGGGCGCGCGAGGCCCGGCGGTGGATTCGGCACGGATTGGTAGAATCCGGGTGCACCGTCGGCCGACGCGGTCTACGGGCGGATCGGAGCATCCCATGTCCGAGTGTCCTCCCCGTCGCGTGGAACAGCAGGCCTTCCCGCAGAGCCTCTCCACGGTCCGCAGCGCTCGTCACCGCGGGCGTCGGGCTCGGATCGGCGTGGCGGGCGTCGGCATCGCCGCGCTGCTGACTTTCCCGTCCGCCCGTGCCCAGCAGACCCAGGTCGTCAGCGTCGATTCGCACGGGCGCCAGACCGCCCTCGGGGAGTCGAGCGGACAGGCGGTGCTCTCGGAGAACGGCCGCTACGTCGCGTTCGTGACCGCGAGCGCGAGCCTGGTGCCGGGAGACACCAACGGGACGTCGGACGTGTTCGTGCACGACCGCGGGCGCGGCGTGACCGTGCGCGTCAGCGCCGACGGGTCGGGGCTGCAGGCGGACGACGTCTCGCACAGTCCCGCGCTGTCCGCCGACGGCCGGTTCGTGGCCTTCGTGAGCCGCGCGCGGAATCTCGACCCGGCCGCGACCCACGGCTTCTACCAGGTCTTCGTGCACGATCGGGATCTGGACGGCAACGGCGTGTTCGACCAGGACGCACCCGGCGCGAGGCGGACGGTCCTGGTCAGCAAGGACGCCGCGGGAACGGCCGGTGACGGCGACTGCTCGTCGTGCGGCGTGTCGACGTTCAGCGGGTCGTGCGCGCCGACGATCTCCGCCGACGGGCGCTACGTCGCGTTCCCCAGTGTCGCGACGAACCTGGATCCGTCGGGCCTCGGCGACCGCAACGGGCTGCAGGACGTGTTCGTGCACGACCGCGACCGCGACGGCAACGGGATCTTCGACGAGCCCCTCGGTATCGGGACGCGGCGCGCGGCCCTGCCGCTGGCGCCGCCGCCTCATCCCAACGGCGCCAGCTCGCACCCGCAGCTCGCCGCGCATGCGCCGATCGTCGTCTTCGACACGCGGGCCACCGACCTGTTCCCGGGAGATGCGAACGGCTCCACGCACGACGTGGTCGCGTGGGACTTCGCCGCGGACACGTTCGCGCTCGTCAGCTCCTCGACGAGCCACGTCCAGGGAGACAGCTCGAGCTTCTCGCCGGCGGTGTCGGCCGAGGGAAACGTGGTGGCCTTCCTCTCGCTCGCGGGAAACCTCTCCGGTTCCTCGAGCGCGGCGTACCCCGACGTCTTCGTCCGCGACCGCGACGTCGCGCGGACAGGTGTCCTCGACACGCCCGGCAACGTGGCCACGCGCCTCGTGACGCACGGCCCCGCGGGTCAACCGGCGCCGGGCAGCCACGACGGGCTCGACGTCTCCGACGACGGCGCGTTCGTCGTCTTCACGAGCGACAGCCCCGTCCTCGTCGCGGGCGACGGGAACGGAGTCTGGGACGTCTTCCACTACTCCGTGGCCGACGACGACGTCGTGCGCGTCAGCGTCGGTTCGACCGGGACCGAGGGCGAGTCGCCATCCAGCGGCGCGGCGCTCTCGGGCGACGGGGGTACGGTGTCCTTCCTCACGACGGCGACGAATCTGTTCGACCCGGACACCAACGGCATCACGCCCGACATCCTCGTGCGCGAGTGCCCACGGTCGGACTTCGCCGCGACGACCTACTGCGCGGGCAAGACCAGCTCAGCGGGCTGCGTGCCGTTCCTCACGACGGTGGGATGCGCGAGCGTGACCGACCCCGACCCGTTCCGGATCCTGGGGCACGACGCGCTCAGCGGCGCCGGCGCGGAGCTGATCTACGGCTCGGGCAAGGCCGGGCTCGCCTGGCACTGCGGCACCCTGTGCGTGAAGCCCCCGTTCGAGCGGATCCGCGGAATCGCTGGGAAGAGCAACGCCGCCGGCTGCACGAACACCACGCTCTCGCTCGACTTCAACGGCAGACTGCAGAGCGGCGTCGACCCGTTCCTGACCGCCGGCCGCACGGTGTGCGCGCAGTACGTTCAGGAAGATCCGCTGAACCCGCTCGCGTGCCCGACCGGTCACCCCGACAGCCTGACCGACGCCGTGCGCTTCACGATTGGCCCGTGACCGTCGCTCCGTTCGTCACCGGCGGGCGCGGGATCGCGCGAGGCGCCTCAACGGAACGGTGACTCGACCTCCCGCCGCTCACCGCGCGCCTCGCCTTGCAGCACCCTGGTCCAGAGCTTCGTCCGCAAGGAGGGCGTGGCCCAGAAGGTGGCGGTCGTCAGCTCCGCGACCGGATCGCGTCCAGTCGAGACCGGCAACCAGCTCTCTTCTCCGTCCCCGTCGGTGGCCAGGAAGGAGAGGCGCCAGGCGACCGTGGAGTCCGGAGCCGGGAGGCTCGCCGTGTCGAGCTGTGCAGGTCGGCCCGGCAGCCAATCCGGAACGACGGGTCGCGAGGTCGTCGGTCGGAGCCGCGCGACCGCGCCCGTACCGGTGACGAGGAAGCCTTCGTCCCAGGCCACACGCGAGTGCACGATGAGGAGCTCGCCGGCTGTGGCGGAAGGGAGGGAGAGCGCCCCCGTCTCGCGGTGGAAGTCACCCACGTCCGACGGGACGGCTTGCCACGACCCTCCCATCCGCAGGTAGAGGTGTCGCGGCTCGTGCTCCTCGCCCAGCGAGACGCGCGTGGGTGGATCGAGCCGGAGGCCGACCGCGGACACCTGCGCGGCCCCGACCGCATCCGTCACGAACGCGGCGCTCGCTCGCCTTCCATCCGGCAGGAGACACTCGAGGTGGTGGGCCGCGTTCGCAGCGAGAGGCGCGCCGCGGGGCGCGATCGTCGTCGCGACCGCCTCCGCGCTCTCCACGCGCGCCTGGAGCAGCGGAGAGCTCATGTCCGTGTCCGCGTATACGAGGAGCAGCGTCTCCGCGGGCAAGGAGCCCAGCACGAGAACGCCGTACTGTGGTCGTGCCTCGAACGTCAACGTCGCGGGGGCCACCACGTGGTTCCGCGCGGGGTCTTCCACGCGCAAGCCGGGCGCCGCGGCGAAGACGGTCCAGCTCGAGCCCACCGGGGCGAGGGTCGCGAGCGATTCCGAGCCGGAGTCGGCTCGCTCGCCCCCGCTCGTGAGTCGCAGGCTCCCCCTGGCTCCGGCGACGGCGAACGGCGTCGCGACAGCGGCCAGGTGCCGGCCATCCGGCGTCTCGGGCGTCCATTCGACGGTCCAGCCGGCACGCGCATCGCGGAGCACCGCCGTGAGCTCGACCAGCGGTGGCATGACGATGTCGAGCTCGCGCTCCCGGATCTCGTCGATGCCGAGCCGTACGTTGGCGCCGAACTCGACCTCCACCTTCGCACCGGCGCGCTGCACCGCGCGCCACGGCAGCGACCAGGTGCGCGCGCCGACGGCCGTCGCGGGTTCCTCGTTCCCGAGGAAGGTGAGGGTCACGCCCGTGGGAGCGAACGTACAGGCGTCGAAGTGCAAGCGGAGCTCCTCCGCCGCGGAGGCGGGCGCCCCCGCTTGGGCCTCGCTCCGGGCTTCTCCGTCGACGGGCTCGCGCTCGGTCGCCCCGGGCGCTTCCGCGAGCGGCGCCATCGTCTCGCGCAGCGTGTCCGCGGGAGCGGCCCTAGCCGGGCCCGCAGGCGCTGCGTCTCGCCCGCCCCGAGCCACCAGGAACACGCTAATCGCCACCGCCAGGATGGCCAGCAGCGGAACGCCGAGGCGGACGGACGGAGGGCGCTTCATCTCTTCGTTCGCTGGCAAGCCGTCCGGGCTCGCCGGCGCCTGCGGACACTGTCGGATCGCCCCGCCGTGGACGCAACCCCGCACTCCGCCGCCCACCTCCCGACCGCCCCGCTCGGCGGGTCGTCGGCCCTGGACGCTGCCGGGCATCCTCCCCGCGGCTCTGGCAACGCGGAGGGGGCGCGGGTAGCGTTGAATCCATGACTCCGCCGAACCAAGCCGCGATGGGACGTAGCTTGCTTCGAAGTGTCGACAGCGGAGTGCTCTCGAGCATGTCGCTGGAGCTCCCCGGGTATCCGTTCGGCTCCGTGACGCCGTTCGTCATGACGCACGAGGGCGAGCTGGTGATCTTCGTCAGCTCGATCGCTCAGCACACGCGCAACATGCGGGCGGATTCGAAGGTCTCTCTGACCGCTGTCGAGCCTGGCTCCGGGAACAAGCAGGCGCTGGGCCGCGTGACCGTGGTCGGAGACGCCGTCGCCGTTCCGGAGCAAGCGCTGGAGTCGGTCTCGAGGCGTTACTTCCGGTTCTTTCCGGAGGCCGAGGGATACGTCGGCACGCACGACTTCTCGTTCTACTGGATCGAGTCCAGGCGCATTCGCTACATCGGCGGGTTCGGACAGATCTTCTGGATCGAGGCCGAACAGTGGCGCCAGCGGACTCCGGAATGGGCTCCGGAGGAGCAGGGGATCCTCGATCACATGAACGAGGATCACGCGGACGCGCTCGCGAGGATCGGGCTCCGGCACGGCGCGGGCGTTGCGCCAACCGTCCTCGCCGTCGACCCGGAGGGAGTGCACCTGCGCAGCGGGGAGGATGTCCTGTACGTGCCCTTTCCCGCGCCGGCCTTCGACATGAAGACCGTGCGAGAAGCCATGGTCCAGCTGAGCCGCGAAGCTCGCGCATCCTCCACTGCTTGAGCGCGATCCCCGCTCGTTCCCTCGGTCCGATCTCCGACGGCTGCGCCCAACCTGGCGCATTCGACTCATACTGAGGCTCGTGATCCTGCGCGGACTGATCTCAGGCGCCGGCTGGGCGCTCTTTCCACTGGTGGTCTTCGGCAGCCACTTCGGCGCCTTCCACGAGGCCTGGATTCTGGCCAGCGCCTGCCTGGTCGGGGTGGCGCTGACGCTGTTGCTGCGGCGCACGGGCATCGGCAGCACGAGGAGGTCCAGGTTGCTGCTCTGCGTGCCGGTCCTGCTCGCGGCGCAGGCTCTGTGGGCCTGCTTGCTGACCCTGCCCGCGACGCGCGAGGGCAGCTGGCCCGAGCGCTGGTTCGAGCTGACCCTGGGCATCTACTGGACCGACCTGTTCGGTCTGTACGTGCTGCTGTTCGCGCCGCTGACGTACTGGAACATGGCCTGGGTCCTGCGCGGTGCAACGCCGAACCTGGAGGGCCCTGGGCGTTAGCTCGTCGAGCTCCGCCCGCTGTCGGGCGGCGGCTCCTGCCGAAGGGGGTGGGGCGCCACCCCGTCCACGCGCATGCGAGCCCGCTGGAGTAGAGTCTCTGGCGAAGAGACGTTCACGCGACGATCCGCGAGATGCCAACCAGGACACGAACCATGAGCGACCCCTTGGCCCCACGCGTCGGCGGCATCCTGAGCGCCGACATCGCCGTTCCCGAACACGAACGTGAACTGCGCTTCTACT
>CAYGPA010000205.1:0-9088 GCA_964351535.1 uncultured Planctomycetaceae bacterium | reverse complement strand
GCGGGCGAAGCCGTCGTGCAGGATGAACCGGGCGAGGTCGTCGTCGCGCTCCGTGGAGGACCAGGCGAGCTGTACGGGGTAGGCGAAGTTGCCGACGACGGGCAGAGTCCCGACGACGAGGGCGATCCACGGGCGCTCGCGACCGTTCAGGGCGGCCTGGACCAGGCGACACGACGTGTAGAGCGAGCGGGCCACGGCGCCGCCGGTCAGGAGCACGAGCGCGACCGTCTGTTCGCCGACGAATCCGAAGGCGAACAGCGCCGGGACGATCCAGTACTCGACGCTCTTGACGAAGGGCTTCATCGCCAGGTGGAAGCCGAAGTCGGTCAGGTACGCGCTGGACTCCTCCGGTACCAGGTGGCTACGCAGGAAGCGCGCGTCCTCGGCGTTCATCTGACCGCGCTGCTCCCAGGTGTGGATGCGTCGCGAGACGTGGCGGCGCCCCAGCGCGTACCGGAAGCGCTGCGAGAACAGGAAGCGCGGCGCGGCGCTCAGGGCCGCGAACCACGGGATCCGTCGGAGCCGCGCGAGGCCGCGCGCCAGGAGCCGTCGCGCGTGGGCGGGCGTGGAGCGGACGGCGCGCAGGCCTTCGCGTGCGTACCAGCGCAGCGGGTGGGCTTCGTACCAGCGCGCGGCGTCGGCGTCGATCTGACCGCGGGCCAGGCGGTAGGCGATGGAGCCCTGGTGACGCCGCAGCGCCTTCCAGGCGCGCTGGTGGCGGTCCAGCCGGTCGGCGAGCTCGAGCAGCTCGGCGCAGCGGGTGGAGCCGAGTGCGGATCGGAGCTCGGGCCCCCGCAAGTGGACCCGGAGCCGCTCGACGTCGACGTCGTCGAACAGCGGGCGACGCAGCTTCCAGGAACGCGGCAGGTAGAAGCCGAACAGCGCACGCGGGTCGAGCGGGAAGAGCGCGGGCACGCCCGACTCGAGGTCGATCCACGCCCAGCGCGCTTCGGCGCCTTCGCGCTCGCGCAGAAAGTTGTTCAACGCGACCGGGTTGCCCTCGCCGGCCTGCCAGAGGAGCCCGTCGAAGCCCGCCGCCTCCAGGCGCACCCGCAGCGGCGCCATGACGTCGTGAGCGAGCTCGGCGAACTCGTCCGCTCCGGCCATCCGGCGCGGGTGGTGCAGCTCGGCCGGACGGCCGTCCACGAACTCCGTCGTGAGTTCGAAGGCGCGCTGCTCGGCGTGCCACGCGACTCCGCGAGAGCGCGCGATCCGGAGCCGGCCCGGGAGCCAGACGGGGACGAGCTCCGCGAGGATCGTGCGCCGGAGCGATGCACAGCGCACGGCATCCTCCGACCAGATGTACGGGTTGGGCGCACCCAGGAAGATCAGCTGAACGACCTTGGTCAGGCCCTCCGAGCCGAACACCTTGCAGGCCAGCGCGCGGCCCTGGGCGTCGCGACCGTGGTAGACGACGGCGGACCGGCCGCGTCCGATCTCTCGGGTGCTGGCGTAGGACCAGGGGACTTGCCGCCGTGCGTCGCGGCCGGGCGGCAGCGCCGCGGTGACCGACGGCGACTCGTGCGCGGAATCCGCTCGCCCTTCCGCCTCGTGCATGCTGCTCAAGGTAGCGCCTTCGGTGCCGCCGCGCTTCCATGGCGCGATCCCCGGAGAGCTCAGTCCCCCTCGACCTGGAGCGTCTGCGCGCGCCGCGTCGCCTGGACGAGTCGGTCCGCCTGTTCGCGCAACGGGTGGTCCAGCTCGAGCTCGCGGCAGATCCGCTCGGAGCGCTCCACGATCTCCTCGAGCAACGCCGCGCTGCCGGCGAACTCCTCGGGGACCACTCCCGCACGACGAAGGTCGCTCTCGAGCGCGCGCAGGCTCGCCTCGGCCTGCTCGCGTTCGGCGATCATGTCCTTCAGGTCGTCACCGAGCTTCGCGAGCGCCGCGGATCGAGTCGCGGCATCGCCCTCGGCGCGCTCCCATTCCTGCGCATGGGCGCGCAGGAGCTCCTTCGTCCGCCGGAGCC
The DNA here is from genome assembly GCA_964351535.1 of uncultured Planctomycetaceae bacterium. Lineage (GTDB taxonomy): Bacteria > Planctomycetota > UBA1135 > UBA1135 > JAUIDW01. The sequence goes on along the minus strand of CAYGPA010000205.1, from coordinate 7,119 downwards.
CCAGCATCGCCGAAGCGTGCCGCGCCAGGGTGCGCAGCGCCTCGACCTGTTCAGGGCTCAACCGCCGCGGAACGGTGTCGATGACGCAGAGCGTGCCGATGGCATGGCCGTCGTGAGTCACCAGCGGGCTGCCGGCGTAGAAGCGAATCCTGGGGGCGGCCGTCACCAGCGGATTGTCGGCGAACCGCTCGTCCTGCAGCGCGTCGCTGACGACCATCAAGTCGGGCTGCAGGATCGTGTGCGCGCAGAACGCGACGTCGCGCGGGGTCTCCGCGATCTCGACGCCGACGCAGGACTTGAACCACTGGCGGTCGACGTCCACCAGCGTGATGAGCGCGATCGGCGTCCCGCAGATCTCCGACGCCAGGATGGTCAGGTAGTCGAACGAACCCTCCGGCTCGGTGTCGAGCGCTCCCGTCTGACGGAGCGCCGCGATCCGCGCCTCCTCGGTAGGCGGCAGAGGGGCGATCTTCATGGCCTGGGGGAGCGCTCTCCCCACGGGGACATCGTAGGCAACCGCGGACCCGATGGGCGGTCGCTCGCAGGGAATCGCGCGCACCCTCGCCCGGGCACCCTTCCCCGGCGCGCGGCCGCGCGCTCCGTCCTGCTCGCCGCGCGAGCCTGCGCAGGCGGACGTTGGAGGCGCTCGGTTCCCTACCCGTTCTCGCGCCACTCGGCGGCCTGCGCGTCGTGGCCGCTCTCCGGCTCCGCCAGGTGCCAGCCTTCGCAGGCGACCCCGAGGGCCACGAGACCGCAGGGGTGGATCCGCCCGGGGACGGCGAAAGCGACGCCGGTACCGAGGAGGGTCTTCACGGCGGTCTTCCTTTTCACCAGCTCAGGCGTGAGCACCGGCCCGCCTGCACAACGGAATCCGGGTCGTCGGGAGAGCCCAGGAAGAAGTTCCCCCCACCGCGCCAGCCGGGCGCCGCCGTCCCAGGGCTCGAGGTACACGCAGCTCACGCAGGTCTCGCAGGCCGGGTCGAGCACGGTGTACGCGCGCGCGTCGAACTCGGCGCGATGCTCGGCCCGATCGGCGACGTTGTCGGCGAGGGTGAAGCCCTCGGCCGGCCAGCCGTTCCAGCGCAGCTCGTCGCGCAGGCGGTGGCGGCTGCCCACTCGTACCGGCCGCGCTGCCCACTACGCCGGAGCGACGCCGCGGGCCTCGCTGTCTAGGGTGGAGCTGGTCCCTCGAACTGCCCGCACCCGCAGGCCGGAGGCAACAGCCATGAACGCAAAATCGCTCGCCCGCCTGGCGCTCGTAGCTGCCGGCGTCGCGCAGGTCTCGCCCGCCCAGATCGTCGCCACGGAGCAGGACCAGTTGCAGGACCTCATCTTCCCCAACGCCCTCGAGCTCGAGGGCGGCACGCTGCTGCTCGGGCAACCCTCCGACAACACGGCGGGCTCCTACGCCGGCGCGGCGTCCGTGGCCGTGCGCAGCGGCGCGACGTGGTCGCTGGCGCAGTTCGTCCTCGCCGCCGACGCGGCTGCCGGCGATCGCTTCGGAACGTCGGTGGCGCTGGACGGCGATCGCTTCGTGGTCGGCTCGCCGCGAGACGACGGGACCGGCTCGGCGTACGTCTTCGAGCGCGCCGGCACGACCTGGACGCAGGTGGCGAAGCTCCAGGCCGGAGACGGCATGCCGGACGACCGCTTCGGCACCGAGGTGGCGCTCGACGGCGGCCGGATCGCGGTGAGCGCGCCCGAGGACGACGACGGCGGCGCGTCGTCGGGATCGGTGTACGTGTTCAGCGGCGCCGGATCGTCGTGGACGCTCGAGGCGCTGCTGCGCGCGAGCGATGACGGACCAGGCCGCCACTTCGGGAGCGCCCTGTCGCTCGACGGCGATCGTCTCGCGGTGGGCGCGGACGCCGACGCCGGAACGCCGGCTCCCGGTGCCGCCTACGTCTTCGAGCGCACCGGGTCCGCCTGGACCGAGCAGCAGCGACTGGCGAGCGGCTCGATACTCGACGAGCGCTTCGGCGCCGCCGTCGCCCTCGAGGGCGCGACGCTGGCCGTGGGCGCGCCGCGCGACGCCGAGGGCGCGCTCTTCCCCGGGTCGGTGTACGTGTTCGCCGGCACCGGCAGCGGCTGGTCCCCGCAGGAGCGGCTGGTGGCGAGCGACTACACGAACATCTGCTGGGACCAGCCCTTCTATTTCGGCGAATACGGCGAGGTCGTGCGCCTGGACGGCGACCGCCTGCTGGTCGGCGCGCCGGGAGCCACCGGCGTGCGCCCGTTCCACTTCCAGCTGTTTGAGGGCGCCGGCTACGTGTACGAGCGGGCGGGGACGGTCTGGACCGAGCGCGCCATCTTGAAGTGGAGCTCCATCTACGGCGCCGACTCGCAACTGATGGGCGCCGGCGACATCGAGGGCGACCTGGTCGTGGGACGCAACCAGGCGTCGGTGCTGACCTACGAGCTGGACAGGCTCCCGCAGACCTTCTGCTCGGGCAAGCCCAACTCGCTGGGCTGCGTCCCCTTCCTCTCCACCTACGGCTACGCCAGCGAGACCGCCACGGGCTTCTTCCGCGTGTTCGGCAACGACCTGGTTCCGGATCAGCCGGCGTTGCTCCTCTGGGGCCTCGGCGCGAGCAGCCTCCCCTTCCACGGCGGCACCCTGTGCGTCAAGGCGCCGCTGACGCGCCTGCTGGCCAAGTCCCTCGACGACTGGGGGGACCCGCCGTGCAGCGGCTCCTGGTTCCGCAACTTCAACTCCGTGATCCAGAGCGGAGCGAGCCCCGCGCTCACCGCCGGCGCCACGGTGTACGCGCAGGTCCGCCAGCGCGACCCCGTCGACCCCGCCGGCTTCGGCGACTCGCTGACGGACGGAGTGACGTTCACCGTGGGGCCTTGAGCCGGTCGGGGAGGCCCTCCCGCGGCCGGATCCGTCCGGCGACGGTCCAGGTCCAGGAGCGCTCGCCGCGAATCCGTTCCCACTGCAGCGTGACCCACGCAGCTCCACCGAGGGCTTCGGCGGACCTCACCGCCGGCGTTGAGGTCTTCCCATTCGAGCGCCGCGTCAGGCACGAGACAAGGCGGACAGGACCTGCAAGCGCATGACTCTCGCCGAGAGGGTCGCAGCGCGGGCAGATGAGGACGTCGACGGCGAAGCCGCGGCCCAGGGCTCAGAAGAACGCGTTGAACTCTTCCGCGTTCGTCAAGCCCAGCTGCGAGTACGCGTCCTCGTCGTAGGTCCGCCAGGAGTCCAGGTCGCCGTCCCGGTCTGCGTCGATCAGAACGAGCGTGTCCGGTGCGGAGTCGCTCGACTCGTATGCGGGCGCCATCACGTACACGTATCCCTGCGCCGAGTGATCTGCACTGAAGCGATGCTCATAGTCGTTCGCCAGCGCCGCCACCCACGGCACACCATGGCCTCGACTCGAGCTGAGCACGAGGCTCAAGTCGTTCGTATTCATGTCCAGCAGGTACAGATCTCGCGAGTCCCAGAACTGGACGAAGATCTCATCGGGCGCCCCGTGGTTCGCGAACATGAACTGTACGAGGCCTCGGCCTGGAACCGCGGCGTCGTAGACGAGGTCCCTGTCGGTGACGATCAGAGCAAGCTCTGGAAACAATGTCTCTCCAGTCCCGACCTCGACCCCCGGCGGCGGGATGGACGAAGGCGGGTCCATCGTCCAGACGTGAAGGACCGTGTGACCGGTTCGTCGTGCCTTTCCGGCGACCGCGAGTCGGTTGCCGCCGAGCGAGGCGACCTCCGTCGGCCAGAACGCCGTGGCTTCCGTCTGGTGGGAGAGCTGCCACCCATGCGACGCCAGTTCGCCCGTGTACTTCCAGCGCCACGTGAAGTGGAGTGCGCGCTCCAGCGAGTCGAACACCACCTCGCCATCCATGTTGGAGGCGTCGACCCGCACCTTCGTCGACTCCTTGCGGAGCCCCGTGAGGGCGTCCGGCGGGCGGACTCGAGACTCGAACGGCGGGGGCGCTTGCATCGTGGTCGCTGTCGGAGCGAATGAAGCCGGGAGAAGGCCGGCCATCGTCGCGCCAGCAGAGAGTGTGAACGTGCGCATGGGACGCGTCTCCGCGGTCCGTCCAGATCAGGGAGCGATTGTGAAGCGCACCGCGTCGGTCAGCGCGTCGCCGAACCCGGCGGGATCGCCGGGGTCGCGGGCGCGCCACTGCGCGAAGACGGTCTGGCCCGGCGTCAGGGCGGGGTCGAGGCCGTTCTGGATGCGGTTCTGGAAGTTGAAGAGGTGCACGCCCTCGCACGGCGGTGTGCCCTTGGACTTGGGCGTCTTGTGCACCGTGCGGAAGAGCGGCGCCTTCACGCACAGCTTGCCGCCGTGGAAGTCGAGGTTGTGCTTCTTGAAGCCGTAGACGAGGTCACCGACCTCGAGCGGCACCATGTCGTTGGCCAGAATGCGGAAGGGCTGAGTGGCCGTGGCGCTGGGCGTGCCGCTCGTCGTGATGAAGGGGACGCAGCCCACGGAGTTGGTCTTGCCCGTGCAGTACGTCGTCGGCGGGTTGCAGTCGGTGCGCCACTCGGCGATGCGGCCGAAGACGTCGCCGACGTAGAGCGACGCGCCCGTGCCGTCGGGGTCGAAGGCAGCGAAGGGGCGGGCCCGGAAGAGGTCGAAGCCGCCGGGGGCGGCGCTCCACGCGGCGCCGTCCCAGATCGCGAAGCTGTCGGCGGCGACGCCGCCCGCGTCGCCGAAGAGGCCGCCGACGAGCAGGCGCTCGCCGCCGGCGACGCCGTCGTTCCACGCGACCAGGCCGCGGACGGAGCCGTTCGTGCCGGTCGTGAGCGGGCTCCAGATCGAGCCGTCCCACGTCGCGATGCGGTTCGCGGCCACGCCGCCGACCTGCGTGAAGTCGCCGCCGGCGACGAGCAGCGGGGAGCCCGCACCCGGCGGCGTGAACCGGGAGAGCCGCCGCACGACGTCGTCGGTGCCCGGCACCGCGCTCCAGCCGAGGGCCTGCCAGCGCGCGAGGTAGGGACCCGAGCCCGGCGAGCCGTTGATGCTGGCGAAGTTCCCCGCGGCCCAGAGCGCCGGACCGCCGCCGTCGTCGTGGACCGCGAGGTCGAGGAGGCGCGCGCCGAAGCCGCCGCCGCCGAAGAAGATCTCCGGGCCGAGCGGCGACCACGCGCTGCCGTCCCAGCGTGCGATCCAGGAGGCGGGAGTCCCGCCGGCCGTGTCGAAGTTGCCGGCCGCGTAGAGCTGCTCGCCGCCGCCGTCGTCGAACACCGCGAGCGCCTCGACGACCGCCAGGCCGTTGGTCCCGTTCATCCCCGTGCCGACCGGCTGCCACGCCGCCCCGTCCCAGCGCGCCATGCAGCGCGAGGGCTGCGTGAAGTAGCCGCCGGCGTACAGGCTCGCGCCCGTGCCGTCGTCGTAGATCGCGAGATCGAGCACCCGCGGGAGGCCGCTGCCCGGCGTGCCTGCCACGCCGCCTCCGACCGCGCTCCACTCCGCGCCGTCCCACCGTGCCAGGCCCGCAGCGTCGGGCGCCGAGCCGGCCGTCGTGAACGCGCCGCCGGCGTACAGCCGTTCGCCCGAGCCGTCATCGAAGGCGAGCAGCGCGTCGACCGACGCGTTCATTCCCTCGGTCGCGCCGATACTGCTCCACGCCGTTCCGTCGAAGCGCGCCACGTGCGGCGCGGTCTTGCCGTCCGCCTGCAGGAAGCTCCCGCCCGCGATGAGCGCCGGTCCCGAGCCGTCGTCGTGGGCGAGCAGCGCGGTCGCCGACACGTTTCCCGGCGGCACGGTCCACGCGCCGTCGAAGCGCGCCAGGCCGACCGACGCCATGCCGTTCACGCCGAAGCCCCCGGCCAGGTAGAGGCCGGGGCCCGTGCCGTCGTCGAAGACCTCGAAGTCGTGGAGGTTGAAGGAGAAGGCGGCCGTGATGCCCGCGCCGACGGGGGACCACGTCGTCCCGTCCCAGCGCGCGATCCCGCTCGCCGCGACGCCGTCGACGGTCGTGAACGAGCCCGCGGCGTAGAGCTCCGTCCCGCTGCCGTCGTCGTACGCGCCGAGCAGCGACACGACGCCGTCCGTGGCTCCGATCGAGCTCCAGCTCGTGCCGTCCCAGCGCGCCACCAGGTTCGTGCCGCCGACGTACAGGTCGTCGCCGCCGCCGTCGTCGTAGACCTGCATGTCGCCCGCGGCGAGCTCGGCTCCTCCGGCCAGGGGTATCCAGCTCGCCCCGTCCCAGCGCGCGATGTGGTCCAGCGGAGCGCCGCCCGAGTTCGTGAAGAGGCCCGAGGCGAAGAGCGTCCCACCCGTGCCGTCGTCGAAGGGCTCGACGTCCGTGACGATCGACGTCAGCGTACCGTCCTCGAGGCCCGCGCCCAGCGCGGACCACGTGGTCCCGTCCCAGCGCGCGATGCCCTCGACGACGACCGCGCCCACCCGGCGAAACTCGCCTGCGACGACCAGCACCTCGGCGCCGCCGTCGTTCCACGTCGACAGCGCGGTCACGCGGGGCGTCGGGTCGAAGAGCTGGCTCTGGAATGGCGCGCTGGGCGCCGTCCACGACTGGCCGTCCCAGCGGTAGAGCCACTGCGTGCCGTCGTCGTCGGCGCCGCCGACGAAGAGCGCGCTCCCACCCCCGTCGTCGAACTCCGCGCTCGCCGCCACGGAGATCGGGATCGACTCGTAGCGGAAGAGCTGGCCCCAGTCGGCCGAGCACTGCTGAGCCTCGGCCCACTCGAGCCCCGTCGTCGTCGCCACCGCCAGTCCCAGGACCGGGCCTCGCATCCACGCCATCCGCATGTTCGCCTCCGTTGTGTCGGACCGCGGGTCGCGCTCGCGCACGAACCGCAGAAGCCAGGATGCCGCCGCGCTCCGATCCGGGGCGCGCTCTCCCCGGAAATCGACCGCCCGGCGGATTCCGGGACTCCACGGCGCCCGGACGGGAACCCCAGGCGCACGGCTTCCGGGGAGCGTCCCCAACACGGGCCGATGCGCGCGGACGCCGGCCTACCCGAGGTCGTCCGCCCCACGCGCGACGAGCACGAAGCTGTGGTGATCGGCGGGCCCGTCGGCGGCGGCGGGGAGCCCGAGGTCCTGCAGCAGCGCTCGACAGCGGGCCGCCTCCGGCCGCACGGGGACGAGCACGCGCATCGGCGGCCAGGCGTCGGTCAGCCAGGTCGCCACGGTG
>CAYGPA010000204.1:0-9119 GCA_964351535.1 uncultured Planctomycetaceae bacterium | reverse complement strand
AGTGGTACGCGAAGTACCGCATGTCCTGCCACAGGCTGCCGTCCTCGGCGACGTCGATCAGCTCGTAGATCTTGTCGCACATCGTGGGCTTGCCGTAGGGGTGCATGCCCATGAGCTTGTATTCGCCCTCGTTCACCTCGAACCCGCAGTAGGCCGTGAAGGCCGAGTACAGGAGGCCGAGGGAGTGCGGGAAGCGCAGCTCCTTGATGATCTCGATCTTGTTGTCGCGACCGACGCCCATCGTGCCGGTGCTCCACTCGCCCGCGCCGTCCACGGTCAGGATGGCGGCGTCCTTGAAGGGCGACGTGTAGAAGCTGCAGGCCGCGTGCGACATGTGGTGGTCGGCGAACAGCAGCTTGGACGTCGGGATGCCGAGCTCTTTCGACATCATCGACTTGATCCAGAGCTTGTCCGAGATCCAGCGCTGCATCGACTCGCGGAAGACGGCGGCCGACTTCGGGAAGGTCGCCATGGCCGTGAGGAGCATGCGCTCGAACTTCACGAACGGCTTCTCGTAGAAGACGACGTAGTCGACGTCCTGGAGCGTGACCTTGCCGGTCTTCAGGACGAAGTCGATCGCGAGCTTCGGGAAGCTCGAGTCGTGCTTGCGCCGGCTGATGCGCTCCTCGGCGATGGCCGCGACCAGGACGCCGTCCTGGACCAGGGCGGCAGCGGAGTCGTGGTAGTAGAACGAGAGGCCGAGGATGTTCATCAGTCCTGTCTCCGGGCTGCCTGAAGGGTCGTGTTGTCCTCCTCCCAGTTCACCCAGTTGCCGTTCGCCTGCTTGGCGAGGTGCAACGGGTCGGCGAACAGGCGGTACACGATCGCGAAGGGACCGAGCAGGACGAAGTAGAGGAACGTCAGGAGCACGCGGGAAAGCATGTTCCCGAAGCGCTCCGTGAACTCGATGAGGAGCTTCATACGGGGGGAGGGTGAAGGACCTCGCGGATGACGAGACGGTTGGAGGAAGGTCGGCGGTCAGGCCCGCGGGACCGTGAAGGGCGCCGGAGCAGACGCCGCGGACCGACGAGCGGCACGGCGCGGAACGGCGTGTTTCGGGTGCCGGAGACGGCTTCGGAAGGCGGAGAGTATAGCGACGCCGGGATGGGGGCGGCAGGGGCCGTCCTCAACCGGTTGCGAAAACGTACCCCGGATGCGGGGCGGGTGCTGGATCTTCGCCCCTGGGGCGCCCGGCTCTGCTCGGCATCCACGGCCCCGGAACTGGAACCGAACCCGCGGAGCCGACACCGCTCAGCGGATGGCCAGGGTGCCCTTGTACAGCTCGCCCCACTCGAGATGCCCGTTGCCGTTCTCGTCCCGCAGGACGTCGATGGCCAGCTGGGCGCCCGCGTCGGCCGTGGCGACGAGCTGGGCCAGGTCCAGCGGCGACTGGACACTCCAGGCCTGGTCGCGGCCCACCAGGCGTACGGCGTCGATCACGTCGCCCTCCCGCAGCCCGAGGGCCCCGGCGGCTCCGGCCGCGTCGACCCGCTGGATCTGGACGAAGGGGCGCCGGCCGATGGCCAGGGTCCCGACCGTCATGCCGAGGCGCTCGTAGAGGATGCTGTCGATGCGGTTCCAGCCCCGGAGGCGGACCGAGTGCGTGTCCCCGGCGCGGCGGACGGTCGCCTGGATCGGCTGCTCCGGCTCGAGGGATGCCCGGAGGCGCTGGAACTCCTCGAGGCCCCCGTCGAGGGGTTCGCCCGCGAAGGAGAGCAGCAGGTCCCCGACCTGCAGCCCGGCTCTCTCGGCCGGGCCGCCGGCGGCGATCTCGCGGATCGATACGCCCTCCGGTCGTGCCGTGGTGGGGGCGTCCTCGACCTCGAACCCGAACCACGCGCGGGCGGCCGCGGAGCCGAGCAGCTGGTCCTGCAGCACGCGCGCGACGGTGTCGACCGGGATCGCGTAGCCCATGTTCTCCGCGCCGATCTTGGCCACGGTGCTGATGCCGATCAGCTCCCCCAGCATGTTCAGGAGAGGACCGCCGCTGTTGCCCGGGTTGATCGACGCGTCGGTCTGGATCAGGTCCGTGAAGTAGATGCCCTGGCCGGCGGAGATGTTGCGGTGCAGCCCCGAAACGATGCCCGCGGACACGCTGAGCCCCTGACCGTACGAGTTGCCGATGGCCAGCACGCGCTCGCCGATCTCGACGTCCGAGGAGGTCCCGAGGCGCACGGTCTGCAACGGGTGGTCGACGTGCACGCGCAGGAGCGCCAGGTCCTCGGCCTCGTCGAAGGAGAGCAGCTCCGCCTCGTAGGCGGCCTCGTCGACCTCGGGGTCGAAGCGCACGCGCAGCGGTCCCTGGGCGCCGGAGACCACGTGGTAGTTCGTGACGATGTAGCCGTCCTCGTACACCACGACGCCGGAACCCGTGTTGGTGCGCTGCTCGTGGATGGGCCGGCCGCCGAAGGCGAACCCCGTGGGCAGGCTGTAGTCGACCTCGACGCAGACGACCGCCGCGCGCGCGTCGCGCACGACCAGGACCTCCGGCGAGAGCCGCGGGTTGCCGGTGCGGTAGGAGTCGACCTGAACCGCGCCGGCCGCGGGAGCCGGGTTCAGGAGGGCCAGGGCGCCGAGCGAAGCCTGGGTGAGGATGCGGGCCGCGTGCATGCTTGCCTCCGTCAGCGGAGAAGGGTCCAGCGGGGACCGGGAGCCGCATCGGACGATCCGGTCGGCTGCTGGAGGGAATACGCTCCGCGCGGGCGGCTGTGAGCGCCGAGGGGGGCCCGGAACCGGAGCGGAGCCGGGCCGTCGCCGCGTCCGGTCCGAGCCGGGAGCTTGGCCCGAGCCGGGAGCGCGGCCCGCTTCCCGGCCGGTCGCGCGGACCTCCGCCGGGTGCCTCGGGGCCCACGTCCTCGGGGCCCGCGTCCTCGGGGCCCACGTCTTCGGGGCCGGGGGGCGGAGTGGTGGGCCATGGGGGACTCGAACCTCCGACCTCTACGATGTCAACGTAGCGCTCTAGCCACCTGAGCTAATGGCCCACTCGTTTCGGGCCGGGAAGATAGGGCGCCGGGCCGGGCGTGGCGAGCGTTTTTTTCGGGCACCGGGCTCCCCGCCGTCGGGACCCGCCGGCGGCCGCGACTTCTCGACGGGCTCCTGGCGCGGGGGCGGGGTCGCGCCGCTACACTCTGCGGCCTTTTCGAGCGCCGCGGCGCTCCTTCCGTCCAGCCCACTTCGCCCGTGCCTGCCGCACGGGAACCGTCCGGAGGTCGACCGTGAGAGTCGGTGTCGTTCGCGAGATCAAGCCCCAGGAGAACCGCGTCGCGCTCACGCCCGCCGGTTGCGATCGCCTCGTCGCCTCGGGCCACGAGGTCCTGCTGGAAGCCGGGGCGGGTGAGGGCAGTCGCCTCGAGGATGCGACCTACGTCGAGGCCGGGGCGCGCGTGCTGCCGGACGCGGCGGCGGTGTTCGGCGCGGCCGACATGGTCCTGAAGGTCAAGGAGCCGCTCGAGAGCGAGTGGCCCCTGCTGCGCCCGGGCCAGACGCTCTTCACGTACCTGCACCTGGCCGCCGACCGCCGCCTGACCGAGGCGCTCCTCGGCACCGGGGCGAGCTGTTTCGCCTACGAGACGCTCGAGGTCGGCCGCCAGCTCCCGCTGCTGACGCCGATGAGCGAGGTGGCCGGGCGCATGGCGATCCAGGCCGGCGCGCAGTGGCTCGAGCGCTCCCACGGAGGCTCGGGCATCCTGCTCGGCGGCGTGCCGGGCGTGCACCGCGCGCAGGTGCTCGTCCTCGGCGGCGGCGTGGTCGGCACCCAGTCCGCGCGCATGGCCTGCGGCCTGGGCGCGGACGTGACGATCATCGACCTCGACCTCGCTCGGCTGCGCTACCTCGACGAGGTCATGCCGAAGAACTGCCGCACCGTGTACTCGACGCCCTTCGCGATCCGCGAGGAGCTGGCGCGCGCCGATCTCGTCGTCGGAGCCGTCCTGATCCACGGGGCCGCCGCGCCCAAGCTCGTGCGCCGCGAGGACCTGAAGCTCATGAAGAACGGCAGCGTCATCGTCGACGTGGCCGTCGACCAGGGCGGCTGCGTGGAGACCGCGCGGCCCACGACCCACGCCGACCCGGTCTTCGAGATCGACGGAGTCCTGCACTACTGCGTGGCGAACATGCCCGGCGCCGTGCCGCGCACGAGCACCTTCGCGCTGACGAACGCCACGCTCCCGTGGATCGTCCGCCTCGCCCAGAAGGGGCCGAAGGAGGGCGTCGCCTCGAGCTCCGAGCTCGCCACGGCCTCCAACATCGTGGCCGGCAAGGTCACCCACCGCGCGGTGGCGGAGACGTTCGGCATGGACTTCGTCGAGCCGGCCCACGCCGTCGAGGCCCTGTGACGGCCGTCCGGCCGCCACGCCCCCTGGACGGGCCGGAGCGCGGAGCAGGATCCGCACCGGACCGGGTTGCGCGCGGCCCTCGCGTCTACCGATAGGAGTCCAATCGAGGCCGCCGCGCCCCGACTCCTCCCGCCGTGCTCGACACCCTCGATCCCACCGCCCAGGTCCCCGAGCTCGGGCTTCTGGGCGTCCTGCTCCTGGCGACGGTCCAGGGCCTCTCCGAGTTCCTGCCGGTCAGCTCGTCGGGGCATCTGGTCCTGGCGCAGACGGCCATGGGCCTGACGCGCGGGGGCCTGGCGCTCGACGTCGCGCTGCACGTGGGCACCCTCGGAGCCGTGGTCCTCTTCTACCGCGGCGACCTGCTGCGCATCGTTCGCGAGGCGCTCGGGGGGAGCTGGAGGATGCCGCTCGCGCTTCTCATCGGCACGCTGCCCGCGGTGGTGGTCGGCTTCACGCTGCGCTCGCGGTTCGAGGAGCTCTTCCACTCGATCCGCCCGGTCGGTGCGTTCTTGCTCGTGACCGCCGGCCTCCTGACCTGGGGCGAGGCGGCCCGCCGCCGGCACCTGCGCGCGACGGAGGGCGAGCGCGACCGTCCCGCCTCCGCGGGGTACGACGTGCCGAGTCCGCTCGACGCGCTGCTGATCGGCTGCGCCCAGGCGCTGGCCATCCTGCCCGGGATCTCCCGCTCCGGCGCCACGATCGCCGCGGGGTTCGCGCGCGGGCTCCCGCCGGAGAGCGCCGCGCGCTTCTCCTTCCTGCTGAGCCTGCCCGTGATCGCCGGAGCCGCCGTGCTGGAGCTGCCCCGGGCGCTCGACGAGGGCCTGGCGGCCTGCTCCGTCGAATCGCTCGCGAGCGGCATGCTGCTGGCCGCCGCCGTCGGCTGGGGCGCGCTGGCGCTGCTGGTCCTGACGCTGCGGCGCGGTGCGTTCCGCTGGTTCGCGGGGTACTGCGCCGTCGTGGGGCTCGCGGCCCTCTTCCTGGGCGGCTGAGGCTCGGCCGCGAGCGAGAGCTCAGCGGCGCAGGCGCTCGACCCAGCTCTCCAGGGCGGGCCCGGGGCAGACGGTCGGACGGAAGTGCTTGTGCGCGTAGATGCGCGAGGTCGTGATGCGGTAGCGCTTGCGCAGGTCGCGCACGAGCAGCTCGAGCGACTTCATGGCCGCGGGCGTCGGCGTGGCGCGGCTGAAGTCGCCGAGCAGGCAGATGCCGATGTTCTGATTGTTGTTGTTGCCGCTGGCGTGCGCGCCCTGCCACTGCAGCGTTCGGCCCTCGTAGATGCGCCCGCTCGCGTCGATGACGAAGTGGTAGCCGATGTCGCCCCAGCCCTTGCCCTCCATCTGGTGGCGCTGGATCTTGCGCAGGGCCGCGGCGGTCTCGTCGAGGCTGCCGCCCTCGGGATCGGAGGAGGTCTCGGCGGAGTGGTGCACCGTCAGGCGACTCCAGGCGCCGCGCAGCGGAGTCATGCGCGCGGCGATCGCGGGGCGCGCCCCCCAGCGCGCGCGCGGGATCGGCTGGACGCCGATCGCGGTGGGGACCTGGAGCAGCGCCGAGCTGCCGTCCAGCGCGATCTGCGCCCGCGCGGTCTGTCCCGGCGTGGCACGGGGGTCCTCGATGACGCCGCGCAGGAGCTCGCGCGCGCGCTCGAGGCGCACGCGCAAACTCTCGGTGGGGACGATGCGCTCGTCGAGGTCGCGGCGCGTGAACTCGGTCCAGCCCTCCGCGAGCTGCAGCTCACCCTCCAGGCGCAGCGAGGCCTGTGCCCGACCCCCCTCGCTGTCCAGCCAGCTTTCAATCGAGGCCAGCTTGTCCCAGGAGAGCTTCTCGAAGCGCCAGTCCGGCGCCGCATGGGTCCGCGAAAGCTCTCGCTCGCCGGTAGATCCGGCCGGCGTGGCGGCCGGGGAGCGCGTGGCGCACGAGCCGGTGCCGAGCGCGACCAGTCCAAGGAGCGCCAGCGCGGCCGTCCGCCGCGGCCTGGTACCGGCGCGGCCGGCGCGAGCGAGATCACTCCTCTTGTACCGGTCCATGGACGATGGGGGATACATTAGCGAAGCCGTGCGGGCAACCGCGCTGAGCGAAGGAAACGAGCAGCCCGTTGAAAAAGTCATCCAGCGCCAGACCCGCGTCCTCCACTCCGGTGCGGCACCTGAAAGCCTCGCCGAATCGACGATTCGCCCGCGTTTCGAGGTACCACACCGAAGCGGATGCCAGGGCCCTGGCATCTGGAGCACTTCTTCAACGGGCTGCCAGGATCCGATCCGTGCCGATCCCGATTCGCCTTGCCTGGATGCTCCTGCTCGCCCTGACGGGTGCGGCGGGCCTCGCGACCGCCTCGAGCCCCGCGACCGTCTCGGCGACCATCGCCGCGGCCCGGCCCGGACCGGGGGCATCCTTCCGGCCCGGGCCCCAGGAGGAGGACGCCGAACTCGAGGCGCTGCTCGCCGAGGAGCGCGCCGAGGCCGACCGGGAGCGACGTCGCGGCAACCACCGCAAGGCCCGCGGGCTGCTGTCCGAGCTGCTCGAGGACGACCCCGACGACCTCTCGAGCCGCGTGCTGCTGGCGCGCGTGCGCTGGGAGACGGGCGACCTCGAACGCGCGCTGGCCGAGGCCCGGAGAGCCTACGACGGCGCTCTCGCGCGCACGGGACCCGAGCACCGCGCGATCCGGGCCGCCTCCGCGCGGACGCTGGCGGCTTTCCTGCTGGAGCTCGGCCGCTTCGCGGAGGCCGACGAGGTGCTGCGCCGCGTGCTGGCCGACCTGCGGCCGGGCGAGGACGCGCGCGACGCGCTCGTTCTGGGCCGCGCGCTGCGGGGGAGCGGCGAGGCGGAGCGGGCCGAGGAAGTGCTCACGGAGGGCGCGAACACGCCGGCCGACGCGGACTGGCAGCTCCTGCTCGCGAAGGCGCGCTGCGAGCGCGAGCTGGACTGGCTCGAGCGCGCCTCGCGCTCGCTGGTGCTCGCCGACGCGCGGGCGCGACAGTCCGGTTCCGGCGTGGAACCGGACATCCTGGCCGAGCTCGCCGACATCTACTTCGAGGCCGACTCCGAGGTCGACCACGAGGAGGCCCGCGGACGCTCGCCGGGCGAGCTCTACCGCGCGGCCCTCGACCGCAACGCGACGCACGCGGGCGCGCTCCTCGGCCTCTATCGCCTGGGCCGCTTCAACTGGCGCCGCCAGAACAAGCCGCCGACCGAGTACCTCGAGGACCTGCTCCGCGCCAATCCGAACTCGATCGACGGGTGGGTGGCGGCGACGACCGCGGACCTCGAGGACGGGCGCCTCCCCGCCGCGCGGCAGCGGCTCGAGAAGCTCGCGGAGCTCGCGCCGCGGCGCCGCGACGTGCGCGCGCTCGAGGCCGCGCTGGCCTGGGTCGAGCACCGGCGCGACGAGGCCGAGGCGCTCCTCGCGGAGCTGGCCGCCGAGTCGCCCGGGGACGGTGTACCGGAGCGCGACGTCGGACGGATCCTGTTCAAGCTCTACCGCTTCGCCGAGGGCGTGCCCTTCCTGCAGCGCTCCGTGGAGCGCAACCCGTACGACGCGCTGGCGTGGATGCACCTCGGCGAGGGCCTGGCGAACACGGGCGACGAGGAGGCCGGACTGGAGGCCCTCGAGCGCTCGATCGAGCTGTCCGGCGGCCGCGCGAACGCCTGGCGACACAACACGACGCTCGTGCTGCGCCGCCTGAGCCGCGAGTACGTCGAGCACGTGGCCGGCGACCTGACCTTCGTCTACCGACCCGAGGAGGCCGAGGTCCTCTCCGCGTACCAGGAGCCCTTCTTCCTCGACGCGCGCGAGGAGCTCTCCAGCCGCTACGGCTTCACCACGGGCCCGGTTCGCATCGAGGTGTTCCACCGCTTCGAGGACTTCTCGGTGCGCTCGACGGGCTTCGAGGGCTTCCCCGCGCTCGGCGTGTGCTTCGGCCCCGTGGTGACGGCCGTGTCGCCGCTCTCGGAGATGCGCGGCAACTTCTCCTGGGCGCGCACCGCGTTCCACGAGTTCACGCACGTGATCCACCTCCAGCTCTCCCACAACCGCTGCCCGCGCTGGATCACCGAGGGCCTCGCGACGTGGGAGGAGGAGCAGAAGAACACCGCCTGGGGCCGCAACATGCGGCTGGACCTCGTGAACGCCCATGCGAACGAGGACCTGATTCCGACGCGCGAGCTGAACCGCGCCTTCCGGGGACCGCGGATCCTGTTCGGTTACTACCAGGGCGGGCTCTTGTGTCGGATGCTGATCGACCGCCACGGATTCCAGCCGATGGTGCGTCTGCTCGAGGCCTTCGACGTCGGTCTCGACCTCGACGCGGCCGTCGCGCAGGTGTTCGACACCACGCCCGAGCAGATCGACGCCGACTTCCGCGAGTTCGTCGCGCGCGAGATCGCGGGCCTCGCGATCGAGCCGACGTGGCAGCCGTCGCGCGTGCGCGCGCTGCGCCTCTCCCTGTCCGAGACGCCGCCCTCCGATCCCGATGCGCGCGCAGCCTGGGCGGACGGCTGGTGCACCGTGGCCTGGGCCGCGTTCCAGCAGGGGCGCCGGCTGGACTCGGAGCAGGCGCTCCGCGCGCTGTCGCAGGCCGGCGAGCGGCCGCCGCGCGCGCTGTTCCTGCTCGGCCGCCTGGCCTTCGACAGCGGCGACCCGGAGCGCGCGGCGAAGCTGTGGACGGACGGCCTGGCGGCCGGCGGCGAGGACTTCCGCGTCCGCATGCGGCTCGGCTCGATGGCCGCGCGCGAGGGGGACTGGGACCAGGCCGAGGAGCACTACCTCGCCGCCGAGGCCTGCTTCCCCGG
>CAYGPA010000203.1:0-9158 GCA_964351535.1 uncultured Planctomycetaceae bacterium | reverse complement strand
ACCACGTCGAGATCATGAACAACGTCGACGACGGCATCGAGATCTGGGGCGGCACCGTCAACCTGAAGTACTTCAGCATCTGGAACATCGGCGACGACAGCTTCGACGTCGACCAGGGCTGGCGCGGCAAGGCCCAGTTCGGCCTGATCGTGCAGGGCTACAGCCTCGACGCCAACCAGGGCTCGGGCGTGGGCGACAACTGCTTCGAGGTCGACGGCGCCGAGCAGTCCGACTGGCAGCCGGTCACGACGGCCACGATCTACAACTGCACGGTCATCGGTCAGCCCTTCGACGGCGACCACGCCACGGCGTGGCGCGACGGCGCGCGCGTCCAGTACCGCCAGTGCATCTTCGAGGACATCGGCGACGACCTCGTGGCCTTCGACAACATCGACGGCGACGGCGGCCTGGGCTACGGCAACGGCTCGACCGTGCTGACCCTGACCTGGCCCCAGTGCTGGAACCAGTCGTACACCCAGACCTCGACCGTCAACCCGTGCCCGAACCCCGCCCAGACCTACCAGGCCCAAACCTCGGGCCGCCTGTGCGAGATCGCCGACAGCGTGTTCTTCAACATCGCCGACGTGTCGGAAGCCATCGCTCGCGGCGTCTTCAACGTTCCGCCCGGCAACGACAACTCCAACGCCAGCACGCTCGCCAAGGTCGTGCGCGCCGCTCCGGTCCTCAAGGGCGGCAAGGTCATGAGCCAGGTGGTCGAGCTCGACCCGCGTCCGGCGGCCGCGCTGTCCATCAACGCCAACCTGAACCGCCCGGCTCCCGACGACGGCTTCTTCACGCCCGTCAGCTACCGCGGCGCCTTCGCGCCCGGCGTCCGCAACAACTGGCTGTACCCCTGGTCGGCCTCGCACGCGTTCGGCTTCCTCGTGGACGCCGGCGACCTCAACACCGTGGACGTCACCGGGAGCGAGCAGCCCTGCACCGGCCCCGGCTGCCCCTGATTTCATCTTCGTCGGGCGGCGGCGGGTCGTGCGAAACACGCGGCGCGCCGTCTCCTGCCTGACTCCGGGGCGCCCGGTGGCTCGACCGCGAGGTCTCGCCGCCGGGTGCTCGCACACTTCCTTCGAGAGCCTTCGATGAACCCCTCACAGCACACCTTCCTTCGCGCCTGCCGCGTCTCGGCAGCCGTGCTCGTCCCGCTGCTGCCGCTCGCGGCGCAGGACGACGCCGAGCTGTCCGACGCGCCGATCGACGAGTACCGCCTCGAGCTGCTCGACCTCGCGTACCGCTCCGCCTCGGCCTTCCCGCTCGTGCCGCACCTCAAGAACCGCTCGCGCGCGCAGGAGCAGGTCGTGGAGGCCTGCTTCGAGCTGGACCAGCCCGTGCGCGCGCTCCGGTACGCCGACGGCATCGCGGACTGGCGCCGCGGCGCGGCCTACGCCGACTACGCGCACTACTGCGTCGCGCACGGCCGGACCGAGGGCGTGCAGGAGATGCTCGAACGCGCACTCGAAGTCGGCAGCCAGGACGAGCAGGCGCAGCTCCAGGGCTGGCGCTTCGACCGCATCCGCGCGAAGGTGGCGCGCACGCATCTCCTGCTCGGCGAGCCCGAGGTGGCCGGTCGCGTGGCCGCGGGCCTCGATCCCTCCCAGGCGGGCATCGTCGGTGTCGCCGAGGCGGCCTTTACCGACACCGCCGCGATCGACGCTCACCTGGAGTCGATCGACGCCGTGGTCGAGAGCGGGCAGTTCGACCTCGTACGCGGAGCGCTGGACATGTGCGCCGTCTACTTCGATCGCGCTTACGAGGACGTGGAGCGGCGCGACGCCCTCCAGCACAAGATCGAGAGCTCCTGGGACGGGCTCCCGCTCCTGGTACGCATCGACCTCGCGATGGAGCTCGCCGAGAGCGCGGGCTCCCACGGCGATGCGGCCAAGGCCGCCGCGCTGGTGGCCGAGGCGCAGGAGCAGTTCGACAGCGCGCCCTGGGACGCGGAGGAGGAGATCCGTCAGCGGGCGCGCCTCGCTCGCTCCTGGTTCCTCGCCGGCGAGACCGAGAAGGCGCGCGCGATGGCGACCCAGGCGCTCGCGATGTACGACGAGCGCCGCGAGGAGATCCAGAACCTGTTCCGCGCGTCGGTGCTGCGGCCGCTCGCCGAGGCCTACGTCGCGATGGGCGACTCCACCGCGGCGCTGGTCTACGCCCGCGCGGTGGAGGAGGGTCTCGAAAACCCCAACGCGCGCCCGCGCGCCGACGACCTCGTCGCGACCTGCGTCTCGATGGCGCGCAACGAGTTCGAGCCCGGCGCCTCGCTCTGGACGCGCCTGCGCGAGGCGCACGCGGCCCTCGGCGACCCCTGGTAGGCTGCTCGACACGATGTCGGTCGCCGTCGGTCCACCGCGAGTCCTCCTGGTCGCGCTTTCGGGCCGCCGGCCGTACCGTGAGCGCGTCGCACCCAGTCCCCGGGAGGTGAAGAATGACTCGCAGCCGATCGCTCCTGCCCCGTTGCTCGTTCGTGCTGGCCCTCTCGCTGGCGGCCTGTCACAGCCCCCACCTGGATCCCTCGGACCCGCCCGGCGGGATCGAGGCGTCCGGCATCCTCGCGCCGGTCGGACCGCCCCTCGAGCCGCCGACGCGAACCGAGGACGGAGAAGGCTGCATCGTCGATGTCCGGCAGGCCTATGCGCTGACCGGGACCCTCTCGGGTACGGCGGAGGTCACCTACCGCATTCGAGTCGCGGGTCCGTGCGGATCGCCGGCCGGCACCTTCGACGAGGAGTGGGTCGCCCAGGGCGTGTTCCGCGGCACGCGCGAGGGCAGCGCCGCGGCCGGGAAGTTCAGCTACCGGGGGCAGGTGCGGGCCGGCGGGCAAGTCGAAGGCCGCATCGTGCTGGGGCAGGGGCTCGTCGGCGAGCTGCGCGTCCACGGCAACCTCCGGGACGGAGAGCTCACGTACGTCGGCACGGCGCAGTAGGTGCGCGGCGTCCACGGGGACGTGGCTGGCGCCGGCGCCGACGGCTGTGCCGGTCAGCGCGCCTGCGCCGCCAGTTCCCGCGCGGCGGCCGCGCCGGTCTCCCAGCCGCGCCTGGCGGCCTTGCCGAAGGCGATGCCCTCGAGGAAGTTGCCCGCGAGGAAGAGGCGCGGGGCGCGCGTGCGCACCTCGTCGAGCGCCGCCTCGATCGACTGGACGCGCTGTGCGTGCCCGATTTCGTACTGGGGAATCGCGCTGGGCCAGCGGACGACGTGCTGGAACTCCGGCTTCGTGTCCAGGTGCAGCAGGCGGGCGACGTCGGAGGCGGCGATGCGCGCGAGCTCGTCCTCGGGTAGGTCGGTGGCCTCGGGGTCGGTCGCGCCGCCGATCATCGCGCGCATGAGGATGTGTCCGTCGGGGCTGCGGCCCGGGAAGAGGTGGGTGTCCCACAGCACGCCGAGGATGCGCAGGTCCTCGCCGCGCGGAATCAGCGCTCCGAAGCCGAGCGGCGCGCGCTGCAGCGCCTCGCGCCCGTAGCCCAGGCCGACGACCGTGACGCCGGGGCACGCGATGCCGTCGATGGCCTCGGCCAGCCGCGGGGAGGCGGATCGCAGCATCGCCGCGCTCGAGCGCGCGTCTCCGGCCAGCACGAGCGCGTCGGCCTCGAGGGGCTCGTCATCGTCCGCGAACTCGACGCGCCAGGGCCGCGCGCCGTCGGTCGGGCTCAGCGCGCGGACCGCGGCGCCGGTGCGCACGTGGAAGGGCGCGCGCCGCGCGAGCTCGGACGGCAGGCTCTCGAGGCCTTCCGCGAAGGACGTCAGCGTTCCGGCCGGGCCGGCGGGTCCACCCGACGCCTCGTTGCGCGCGCGCTTCAGCGCGAACAGCGCGCGGAAGAGCGAGCCGTACTCGGTCTCGAGCTCGACCATGCGCGGGAAGGCCGACCGCAGCGAGAGCCGCCGCGCGTCGCCGGCGAACACCCCGAGCACCATCGGCGCGATCATCTGCGCGGCGGCCTCGCGGCCCAGCCGGCGCTCGGCGAAGTCCCAGACGCTCTCGTCGTCGCTCGCGTCCGCGGGCACGCGCTTCGCGATCCACGGCTCGCGCACCATGCGGAGCATGCCGAGGGGGGACAGCAGGCCGCTCGTCGCGAAGCGCAGCGGGTTCATCTGCACCTCGCGCAGCTTCCCGCCGCGCACGAGGAAGCGGTGCTTCGCCGCGGCGTCGGCGCCGAGCGGTTCGAGCCCGGCGCGCTTCACCAGCTCGCCGAGGACGGGCTCGTTGTCGAGGAACCCCGTGGGGCCCTCCTCGACGAGCCAGCCGTCGCGCTTCTTGCTGCGCGCCTTGCCGCCCACGCGCGGCTCGCGCTCGAGCAGCACGACGTCGAAGCGCTGCTCCGGATCGAGCGCGGCCTGCACCTCGTGCGCGGACCACGCGGCCGCGAGCCCGCTGATGCCGCCGCCGACGACCACCAGCCGTTTCAGGGCCGAACTCCCGGCCCCGCGTTCGGGCTAGACGGTACGGCTGAAGACCGGACGCTCATCGCCGCCTTCCTTCTCCCAGAAGTAGCGGTCGAAGCACATCGCGAGGTTGCGGACGAAGAGCTCGCCGGCCGGGGTCGCCTCGATGCGCTCGGGCGTCACGCGGACCAGGCCTTCGCGCTCGTGCTCGGCGAGGCGCTTCAGCTCGGCGGCGAAGGTCTCCGCGAAGCGCACGCCGTGAGCCGCCTCGATGGCGGGCACGTCGACGCGGAAGTTGCACATCAGCGCGTGGATCACGTCGCGCCGCAGCTCGTCGTCGGCGTCGCGCCGCACCCCGCGCTCGGCCGGCAGCAGGCCCTGCTCGATGGCGTGCGTGTAGTCGCTGAGCTTCTTCGCGTTCTGGACGTACGCGCCGCACACGTCTCCGATCGCCGAGATCCCGAGGCCGATGACGTCTTCCGCGGGGATCACGGTGTAGCCCTGGAAGTTGCGCCGCAGGCGGTTCTCGCGCCGCGCGAGCGCCAGCTCGTCGTCGGGCAGCGCGAAGTGGTCCATCCCGATCGGCTCGTAGCCGGCGGCCAGCAGGCGCTCGCGCGCCATCGCGAAGAGCTCGAGCTTCAGCTCGCGGTCGGGGAAGTCCGACTCCGCCAGGTTCTTCATGTGCCCGCGAATCCAGGGCACGAAGGCGAAGGAGTAGATCGCGACGCGGTTGACCCGCATCTCGATCGCGGCGTCGACGGGCTGCTCGGAGGACGCGAGCTCCTCGTGCGGCAGTCCGTAGATCAGGTCGGCGTTGATGCCCTCGAAGCCGGCCCGGCGCGCGTGCTCGATCAGCGCCTCCGTCAGCTCGCGCGACTGGATGCGGTGGACCGCCTCCTGGACCTTGGGCGTGAAGTCCTGCACGCCCATCGACAGGCGGTTGAAGCCGCGCGCCGCGAGGGTGTCGAGGTGCGCGGGCGTCGTGACCCGCGGGTCGACCTCGACGGCGAGCTCCGCGCCGGGCAGCGGGTGGAACGACGCGAGCAGTCCACCGAGCAGCCGGTCGAGCTCCTCGGGCGAGTGGTAGGTCGGCGTGCCGCCGCCGAGGTGCAGCTGCGAGAACCCGCGGCGGTGGGGGAGCCGCTCGGCCACGAGCTCGATCTCGCGCGCCAGGAGCTCGAGGTAGGGCCGCGCGCGCTCCTTGTGCGGCGAGATGATGACGTGGCAGCCGCAGAAGAGGCAGCGCTCGTCGCAGAACGGCAGGTGGACGTACAGCGACAGGGGGTCCGCGGGACGCTCGTCGGCCTCGGCCAGGCACTGCTCGTACGTCTCGCGGCCGACCGACTCCTCGAACTCGACGGCCGTCGGGTAGCTCGTGTAGCGCGGTCCGGGCCGGTCGTACCGGCGCAGCAGATCGGCCGTCACGCGGCGTTCCTCCGGGCGTTCCTCGGGGCGTTCCTCTGGGCGTCTTTGGGGAGGTTGATTCGATTCGAGCACGGGGAGTCGTCCGGTTGCGTCCGGCGGGCGGGCGAGGTGCGGCCCCGCATGATGCCTTCGAGGCCGACCGTCGGCAATGCGCGCCGGCCGATGCCTCGCGGGACCTGGGCCGCGCTCTGCGCACAGGTACGCAGGAGTGTCCACGTCTCCGCGCGCGACGCGTCCGCGAGTGCCCGGGTCGAGCAAGGGCCTGCGGTGGTCCGCCGCAGGAGACCTGGACTCCGTGCAACGACTTCGCAGGTCTCCATGCCGACAAGGGCGCGCCCGGCGTTCCGCGTAGGCCGTACAACGAGCGCGCCCTTCTGCGCACGAGAGCGTACTGCTCCTCGTTTGCGGCCCCGATACGATCGCCACGTACCCCCAGGGTCGCCACCAGCACACCCTGGCGGTGCGTATGCATCACCGAATCGGAGGTCGACGTCATGAGAGCCCTGTCCAACGCGCCTCGTTGCGCGCGGCCTTCGACGACCACTCCGCCGTGACGGTCGCCTGACCTCGGTCTTCCACGGACCCGGTGCGCGCCCCGCAGGGGGCACATCGGGCCCGCTGCATCCCGCGCCTCCGACCCGGATCCGAACTCCCATGACCCCCAAGTTCGTCACCGTCGACGGCAACGAAGCGGCTGCCCGCATCGCCTACCTCGCCAGCGAGGTGATCGCCATCTACCCGATCACGCCGGCCTCGCCGATGGGCGAGCTCTCGGACACCTGGGCCGCGCGCTCGCGGCCGAACCTGTTCGGCGGCGTTCCGAGCGTCGTCGAGATGCAGAGCGAGGGGGGCGCCGCCGGCGCGGTGCACGGGGCGCTGCAGGCCGGCTCGCTGACCACGACGTTCACGGCGTCGCAGGGCCTGCTGCTGATGCTGCCCAACATGTTCAAGATCGCCGGCGAGCTGACGCCGATCGTCGTGCACGTCGCCGCGCGCACGCTGGCGACGCACGCGCTCTCGATCTTCGGGGACCACAGCGACGTGATGGCGGCGCGGACCACGGGGTGGGCCATGCTGGCCTCGGGATCGGTGCAGGAGGCGCAGGACATGGCCGCGATCGCGCACGCGGCGACGCTCGAGTCGCGCGTGCCGTTCCTGCACTTCTTCGACGGCTTCCGTACGTCCCACGAGGTCGCGAAGATCGAGCAGCTCCCCGAGGACGACCTGCGCGCGCTGCTGAGCGAGGACGCCATCCAGGCGCACCGCGACCGCGCGCTGAGCCCCGATCGTCCCGTCCTGCGCGGCAGCGCCCAGAACCCCGACGTCTTCTTCCAGGCGCGCGAGGCGATCAACCCGATCTACGACGCGCTCCCCGCCGTCGTGCAGGACGCGATGGAGCGGTTCGCCGAACGCACCGGTCGCGCCTACTCGCTCTTCGACTACGTCGGTGCCCCGAACGCCGAGGACGTCCTCGTGATCATGGGCTCCGGCGCCGGCGTCGTCGAGGAGGCCGTCGAGCACCTCATCGCCTCCGGGAGCTCCTGCGGAGTCCTGAAGGTGCGCCTCGTGCGTCCCTTCGACGCGCGGGCCTTCGTGCCCGCACTGCCCGCCACGACCCGGCGCCTCGCCGTGCTCGACCGCACCAAGGAGCCCGGCGCGGTCGGGGAGCCGCTGTACCAGGACGTCGTCGTCGCGCTCGCCGAGGCCTGGGAGCACGGCGCGCTGCCGCAGGTGCGCGGCGGCCGCTACGGGCTCGCCTCCAAGGAGTTCACGCCGGCCATGGCCGTGGGCGTGTTCGAGGAGCTGCGGCGGGAGGCGCCTCGTCGACACTTCACGGTCGGCATCGTCGACGACGTCGGCCACACGAGCCTGCCGTGGGACCGCGACCTCGATCGCGAGCTCGAGCGCGGCGCGGACGGGGTCACGAGCGCCGTCTTCTACGGCCTCGGAAGCGACGGCACGGTCGGTGCGAACAAGAACTCGGTCAAGATCCTGGGCGAGGGCACGGACCTCTACGCACAGGGCTACTTCGTCTACGACTCGAAGAAGGCCGGCGCCGTCACGGTCTCGCACCTGCGCTTCGGGCCGCGGCCGATTCGCTCGGCCTACCAGATCCAGCAGGCCGGCTTCGTGGCCTGCCACCAGTTCCACTTCCTCGAGCGCTTCGACGTCCTCGGACTGGCCACGCAGGGCGCCACGTTCCTGCTGAACAGCCCCTACGCCGCGGACGAGGTGTGGGCGCACCTGCCCGTCGAGGTCCAGCGCGCGATCGTCGAGAAGGAGCTGCGCTTCTTCGTCGTGAACGCCACCGACGTGGCGAGCTCCGTCGGCCTCGGCGGACGCATCAACACGGTGATGCAGACGTGCTTCTTCGCGCTGGCCGGGATCCTCGAGGTCGACGACGCGATCGCGCGCATCAAGGCCTCGATCGAGAAGAGCTACGGCCGCGCCGGTCGCTCCGTCCTGGACCGCAACTTCGCGGCCGTGGACGGCGCGCTCGCGGCCCTGCACGAAGTCGAAGTGCCCGCCGGCGTCTTCGGCGACCTCGGTCGGCGCGCCGCGCTCGTGCACTCGGGGGTGGCGCCGGTCCCGGACTTCGTCGAGCGCATCACCGCGCGCATCCTGGCGGGGGAGGGGGACCTCCTGCCCGTCAGCGCGCTGCCGATCGACGGCACCTTTCCGACGGACACGGCGCGCTTCGAGAAGCGCGGGATCGCCCATGCCCTGCCCGTGTGGGACCCGTCGATCTGCATCGACTGCGGGCTGTGCGCGCTGGTCTGCCCGCACGCCGCGGTGCGCGTGAAGGCCTACGCGCCCGAGGAGCTCGCGACCGCCCCCGCGAGCTTCCAGTCCAAGGCCTGGTCGGGCAAGCAGCCGGCGGAGGCCCGCGCCACGATCCAGGTCGCGCCGGACGACTGCACCGGCTGCGGGATCTGCGCCGAGGTGTGTCCCGCGCGCAGCAAGCAGGTCGCCAAGCACAAGGCGCTCGACATGGTGCCGCGGGAGGAAGGGGTCGACCTCGAGGCCGAGCGCGAGAACTTCGAGTTCTTCCTGCGCCTGCCGGAGGTCGACCGCACGGAGGCCGACCTCGGCACGGTGAAGGGTACCCAGCTCCTGGAGCCCCTGTTCGAGTTCTCGGGCGCCTGCGCGGGCTGCGGCGAGACGCCGTACCTGAAGCTGCTGACGCAGCTCTACGGCGATCGCGTGCTGATCGCCAACGCCACCGGCTGCTCGTCGATCTACGGCGGCAACCTGCCCACCACGCCGTGGTCCAAGGATCGCTACGGGCGCGGCCCTGCCTGGTCCGACTCGCTCTTCGAGGACAACGCGGAGTTCGTCGTCGGCAT
>CAYGPA010000202.1:0-9196 GCA_964351535.1 uncultured Planctomycetaceae bacterium | reverse complement strand
TCTCGACGCGCCGGTCGATCTCCCAGCCGCCGAGGAAGTCGATGCGGTCCTCGAGGCGCTGGTGCTCCTTCATCCACTTCTCGAGCTCGTCGCCCTGCGCCGCGCCCATGCGCTCGCTGGTCTCCTCGAGCGCGGCGATGGCCCCGCGCAGCTCGCCCAGGCCGTCGGCCACGAAGTCGCGCACGCGCGCGCCCGCGGCGAAGTTCGGCCGCTGCGGCACGTGTCCGACGCGCGCGCCCTTGCGCAGCGTCAGCTTGCCCCGGTCGGGCTGGTCGAGCCCCGCGACCAGCGAGACGATCGTCGTCTTCCCCGCGCCGTTCGGCCCCACGAGCCCGACTTTCTCGCCGGGGTCGATCTGCAGGTCCGCGCCCTCCAGGACCGAGCGCGGTCCGAAGTGGCGCGTGACGTTCTCGAGGATCAGGAGGCTCATTGCCGGCTCGCTGCAGGGGGGCCAGGGGGATCCCCCCGGGGCGCGCGAAGCCCCACACTCTACCGAACGCGCGGACGAGTCGTCGGGGCCGCCGCGGCTTCCCGCCAGGACTGCACGAGGCGCTCCGCGAGTCGGCTCCACGTGAGCTGGTCCAGCACGCGGAGGCGCCCCGCGGCGGCGCGCGCGTGGGCGGCCTCCGCGTCGGCGAGCGTGGTCGAGAGCGCCTCGGCGAACTCGTCGGCCGCGTCGCGCAGGAGCAGGTGCTCGGGGTCCTCCAGGGGCAGGTCCTCGGCCCCGACGCGGGTGCTGACCACCGGGCACTCCATGGCGAGCGCCTCGACGATCTTCAGGCGCGTTCCGCCGCCGATGCGCAGCGGGACCGCGAGGACGCCGGCGAGCGACAGGGCCGCGCGCACGTCGTCGACGCCGCCGCGCACGTGGACTCCGGGCGCGTCCTGGAGGGCGCGCACCTGCGGCGCGGGGTCGCGGCCCAGGATTTCGAGCTGCGCGTTCGGGCGGCGCTCCCGCAGGCGCGGCAGGATCTCGCGCACCATCCAGACCGCCGCGTCGACGTTGGGCGGGTACGACATCGTGCCGAGGAACAGCACGCGCTCCGCATCGCGCGCGGGGGCGGGGTCGGGGGGCGCGAAGCGCTCCGCGTCGACGCCCGAGGGCACCGCCGCGGCCGAGAGGCCCGGGTAGCGCGCCTCGAGCCGGCGGGCCTCGCTGGCCCCGCAGGTGACGTGGTACCGGCTGCGCTCCGCGGCCGCGCGCTCGAGGCGGCGGAGCTTCTCGAGGTCGAGCCGCGCACGCGGGTCGCGCCGCGCGCGCGGGTCGAAGTCGGCGACGGCCGCGGCGAGCTCCACGTCGAGCTTGTGGTGGTGGACCACCACCGGCGTCCGGTCCCCGGGCGGCAGGACGCGCGCGAGGAACATCTCGTCGAGGTGGACCACGTCGAAGGCGCCGGTAGCGAGCTCGCGCGCGAGCTCGGCCTCGAGCCGGGGCGAGTGGAACCAGCGCTCGAGCTTGGGCCGCGTGAGCGACTTCACGACCCCTGCGGGACCCCGCGGGAACCCGCGCGCGCTCGCGACGTGCCGCGCGAAGGGCTCCAGCGCGGACTCGTCGCAGCCGGGGTCCAGCACGCAGCGCAGGTGGACCTCGCAGTGCTTCGACGCCTCGCGCACGAGGTTCGACGTACGCGTGCGACCGCCGGCGTCCGGCGGCCAGGGCACGGTGGGGCAGACGAAGAGGACCTTCAACGGCGGTCTCGACTCGCGGGCGAGCGCACGTTGGAGCGCAGGAGCTGCCAGCCGCCCGGCAGGTCGGCGAGCTGCGTCACCCCGCCGGTGTCCACGCGGAAGCGGAAGGAGAGCCTCGGAGCGATGCCGAGCAGGCGCGCGACGAGCACGCGCGTGACGTTGTAGTGGCTGACGATCCCGGCGCGCGGCGCGTCGGCGTCCGCGCTCGAAGGTGCCGCGGAGCCCGCCCGCGCCTCCGCGGCGCGGCGCACCGTGCGCTCGAGGGCGGGCCACGCGCGCCGCAGGACGTCCTGGTCGGCCTCGCCGCCGTGCTCGCGCCAGCTCCACGGGTCCTGGAAGAAGGCCTCGATCTCGTGGCGGCGCTCGCGCTTCAGGTCCGCGACTTCGCGGCCCTGCCAGGAGCCCCGGTCGATCTCGCGCAGGCCCGGCTCCAGCACGAGCTCGGCGCCGGAGTGCCGCGCCAGGCCTTCGCCGAGTCGGCGCGCGCGCCGCAGGGGCGAGGACGCGAGCGCGTCGAAGCCGAGGGGACCGAACTCGCTCGCGATGCGGTCGGTGTTGCTCTCGCCGACCTTCGACAGCGGAACGTCGAGGCCGCCGTAGGCCTTGCCGTGCCAGTCCTCGTGGACCTCGGCGTGCCGGAAGAGCCACAGGCGGACACCCGTGCCGAAGCCCGGGTGGCGACCCGGCTGCGCCAGGTCCCGGTCGCCGCCGGCAACCGACTCGTCGCGCCCCTCCATGGGCTGCGGAGCGTACCCGTTGCACTTCGCCGCGGCATGCGTAAAGTGCCCCGACGGCGTCGATTGCGCCGAGTCTCCCTCCCCCCTTCGAGCGCCGCCATGCCCAAGCTGACCTACGCCCCGACCGGGGATTCCTACGACATCGCCGAGGGCACTTCGTACCTCGAGTTCTGCCAGGAGAACGGGATCGACCACCCGTTCGGCTGCACGGTCGGAAGCTGTGGAACCTGCCGCTGCGAGCTCGTGGAGGGCGCCGACCACGTGAACCCGATGGGCGACGAGGAGCGCGAGACCGTCGAGATGTGCACGGACGTCGCCGGAGCGCGCCTGGGATGCCAGCTGAAGATCCAGGGCGACGTGACCGTGCGACCCGTCGACTGAACCCTCGAAGGAGGCTCTAGCGATGAGCAGCCGTCCGCCGCGCGTGGGCGTCGTCCTCTCCGGTTGCGGAGTGTTCGACGGGACCGAGATCCACGAGTCCGTGATCGCGCTGCTGGCGCTCGACCGCGCCGGGGCGGAGGTGATCTGTGCGGCGCCGGACGTCGAGTTCGCCGTGATCGACCACCGCACGGGCGAGGCGACCGGCGAGCGCCGCAACGTCCTGGTCGAGGCCGCGCGGATCGCGCGCGGCGAGATCCGCGACGTCGCCGAGGTGCGGGCCGAGGAGCTCGACGCCATCGTGTTCCCCGGCGGCTTCGGCGCGGCCAAGAACCTGTGCGACTTCGCCTCGCAGGGCAGCGCCGCCCGGGTCCAGCCGGACGTGGCGCGCCTCGTTGCAGACATGCTCGCGGCGCGCAAGCCGGTCGGCGGCATCTGCATCGCGCCCGCCATGCTCGCGGCGTGCCTGCGCGACCAGGGCCGCGAGGGCAGCGTCACGATCGGCACCGACGCGGAGGCCGCCGGCAACATCGAGGCCATGGGCCAGCACCACCTCGCGTGCCCGGTGCAGGAGTTCCGCGTCGACGAGGAGAACGGCATCGTCACCACGCCCGCGTACATGCTCGCCGGACGCATCTCGGAGGCCGCCGAGGGCATCGAACGCCTCGTGGCCGAGGTCCTGCGCCGCGTCGGGCGCGCAGTCGGGTGAAACGCCGGAGGGCCGGACTCCGCGGAGCCCGGCCCTCCGACCACCATCGATCCGGGGAAGTTCAGCGCTGGTTCGCGCTCGTCGTCGACGACGCGAGTTGCTCGAGGGCGTCGTGCCAGCTCTCGGCGTCCGGAGGCAGGTTCAGGCCGGTCAGATCGACGAGCGCCGCGTGCGAGACCTGGACCACCCGCGGGTCCGAGTCGCGCAGGCGCGCCACGAGCAGCGGGTTCGATCCTTCCGAGCCGAGCTGACGCAGCGTCGTGCAGCCCATGAGCCGCAGCTCGGGCTCCGGCCGGTTCAGCACGCGCGCGACCTCGGGCGCCAGCTCCTCGCGGAAGAGCGGGCGCACCGACAGCTCGCGCAGGGCCTGGGCGGCCTGTCCGGCGCCGGGCTGGTCGAGCATGCGCAGGACCTCGGGCGCGCGCGTCGCGTACCACTCGGCCTGCTCCTGGTACCAGGACTCCCACGGCTCCGGCTCGGCGCCGTGTCCGAGACCGGTGAGCCGCACCAGGCTCCAGTGCGCCGTGTCGACGACGCGCGCTTCGCGGTGGTGCAGGAGACCGATCAGGTGCCCGACGGACTCGAGGTCGTCCAGCTGGGTCAGGGCGATCGCGGCGGAGCGCGCGAGCTCGTCGTCGCTGTCGTTCAGCAGGCTGCGCAGTCGCGTGAGCGTGTCCGAGCGCAGCGGCCGGCGCGCGGCGGTCGCCAGGAGCGGCAGCCGCGGCACGATGGCGCGATCGACCGACGCGCGACGCCCGAGCAGGTTCTCGAAGGCGCCGAGCCCGGCCTCGCCCGGCACGCTCGCGACGGCCTGGACCAGCGGGCAGGCCACCTCCGTCGGCTGGCTGCGGATCGCATCGCGCAGCAGCGTCGTGGTCGGAGCGTGACGCGACCACAGGAGCGTCGCGCCCTGGACGAGGGCGTCGTGCACGATCGGGTGCAGCTCTCCCTCGTCCGCGGGATCCGCGGCGAGGACGAGCATGCGCTCCAGATCGGCCGGCACGCCCAGCCCGCCGAGGGCCACGATGGAGCCCGCGCGCGCGGTCGGAGCGTCCTGTCCGGTCGTCGCCAGATGCGGAAGGACCGCCGCGCGGCCGTGCAGCGTCAGGGCCCCGAGCAGCGCGCTGCGGCGCGGGTCGTCGATCCTGCGGTGCCCCAGCGCCGACAGCATGTCCGGCAGCGCGTCGGGGCCGATCTCGTGCAGCCGCCGGGCCACTTCCGGCGCCTTTTCCGGCGCGGTCGCACCGGCCACGAGGGTCTCGATGCGCTGGCGCAGCGGACCGTCCTCGATGCGCTGGAACGACCCGGGCACGATCGGGTCCGCCGCGGCGCGCGCGGCCGGCAGCGCCGGAGCGAGCCAGGTCAGGAGACAGGCAGTGATGAGTTGGTTCATGGTCGGGCTTCCTCCTAGTAGATCCAGGCCTGAGCCGGCCTCGGTAGTGCGTTGCGGTTGAGGCCGAGGGCCACGAACGGATCGCGCCGGTCGCGCAGCAGGGCACGCGGCTGGAAGTCGCGCTTCCGCCAGTAGAGCAGGTTCATCGTGTCCTTCGTGGTGCCGTCGTCGACGGTCCAGTGCTGCGCGAGCGACTCGTCGTAGTGGAAGCGCGTGCCCGGCGCCATCGTGACCGAGTTGGCCACGAACGACCCCCACGCCTCACTCGTGCTCGAGAACGTCACGTCCGCGTTCGGTGCGTAGTAGGCGCCCCGGACCTGGCTGTTCGGCGGAAACGTGACGGGCTGCGTGCTGTTGAGCAGGAAGCCCAGGGCGAGCTCGGTTCCGGTCACCGGGATCGCCTGGAATCCGCTCGTGTGCGTGTAGGACTGCGTGACGTAGATCGTCACGGGACCGTTGGTCGAGTCGATCTCGAGGAACGCGTCCTGCCCGCCGACGAAGGAGCCGACGACGAGTGTCGCCGGGCCCTGGATCGTCAGGTGGGCGTCCTGACCGATGTCGAGCGTCGAGAAGGAGTGGCTGCCCGAGAGAAGCGAGCTGGAGCCCCCGTTCGGAATCGCCATGGACGTCCCGCTCGGCAGGTTGGGCACCTGGATCGGCGGGAAGGTGAGCGGTCCCTGCGCGGGGGTCGTCGACCCGTGAACCGTGGCACCCGGTCCGGAGAAGCTGACGGCGTTCGCCGAGCCGGGCGTCGCGTCGCCGAAGACCTGCGCCTGCGTGTTCAGCACGATGGCGGCGTCGCGGTACACGTTTCCGTTCGAGAGGGCGTAGTTCAGCCCGCCGCTCGGAGTCACGGCCTGGGACGCGTACGTCCCGACGGTCGAGTCGAAGCTGTCGACCAGGACGTCGGCGTTCAGCGTGAGCTGGGTGCGCGAGCTGATGGCCGCGTCGAAGATCGCCTCCTGGTTGGACTTCTCGACGACGGCCTCGAGCGCCGCGCGACCGCTGCCGCACAGGGCGTAGACGTCGATCTGCGTCTGCCCGCCCCCGACGTCGGTGGCCTCCGTCCAGAAGATGCCGTCGCCCAGGAACGCGGGCAGCGCCTGCGTGCCGACGCCGCCACTGGACTTGCGGCGCATCGACGCGATGGCCTCCGACAGTCCGGCCTCGGCCAGGTAGAAGGCGCGGCGGTCGTCGATGTCCGCGGTGACCTCGACCTTGCGGCTCAGGCTGATGCGTCCCACGGCGGCGACCATCACGAGGAGGCCGGTGATGACCAGGAGGACCAGGACCAGGGCGCTGCCGGCGCGCTCCCGGCGAATGGCGTCGTGCTTCGATGACTTCATGACGGTCACGGCTTCCTGCACCGCAGGGCGATGCTCTGTTCGATGGTGACCTCGAGGAGTTCGCCCTCGGGGGTCATCTTGGCCAGGGTCAAGTACAGGCGGACACGGGTGGGGGGCGAGGCGAGGCTGCCGACCCACTCGAGGATGAAGCCAGCCTCGTCGCTGAGTCCGTTCCCGTTGTCGTCGAGTCCGTTGCCGGGGATCTCTCCCGCGGCGAACTCCGAGACGTTCTCGCACAGCACATGCACGGAGCCGTTGCTCTCCCATTCGACACGGACTTCGTCGACCAGCCCGTCGCCGTCGTTGTCGATTCCGTCGTTCGGATCCGTCGGTGACGGGACGACCCTGATGGTCTCGAGGCCCGCCCAGCCGATGCCTCCAGGTCCGTAACTCGCGGCCACCTCGAAGTCGATCGCGGCGCTGCCGAGGAGAGCACCCGGGGGAGATACCTTGGTGGGCGCAGCTCCCTGGAGGCGCTGGGTGATGCGCTCGACCGCGCGGGATGCGCGAGCGTTCAGATCGGTGACCGCGTCGAGCTCGCGCTGCGCCTCGGCCGCCGTCTCCATGAAGCGGACCGGCGCGCCGACCACCAGCAGGAGGAGTCCGATCGACAGGGCGAGCTCGATGATCGTGTAGCCGCCCCGCTTGTTGCGTTGGTTCTTCATGATCAGTCGAAGGTCAGGAGAGCGACGAGTTCCACCTCGCGCGGGCCACCCACGGACTCCCATTCCACGCGCACCCGGACCGGGACCATGGAGTACAGGCTCGCGGCAGTACCATCGATCACGTCGAACGCGTCTCCGTCGTCGTTGAGGTCGCGGGGCATTCCGAGCCCGCGGTCCTGCGTGAACTCGCGCAGCACGTTCCCGTTGCCCGGGAACTCGATGAGCCCGGCGAGCCCATCGGGGTCTCCCGGCCGCAGGTGCAGCGCGGGGACGGCGAAGGCGGCACCGGGGTTGGTTCCGGGCAGGTCGTCACCGGGATTGGCGTTGAAGCGCACGAACACCTCGTCGAAGGGCGTCCCGCGCATCTCCTCGAGCGCACCCTGAGCCGCCTGTAGCGCGATCGTCGCCTCGCGGTTCGTGCGCCCCAGCGCAACGGCCTTCGTCAGCGCGAAGCTCGCTCCGCCCGCGACCGTCGCGAAGACGGTCATCGAGAGCAGCACCTCCAGCATCGAGAGTCCGCAACGCCGGCCGCGCGTCGCGCGCGCTCCGGCCTTCATCCGGCGCTCCAGGCGCCCTGCATCGATCCGTTCCACTTCCACACCCCTTTCGTGAGCACTCCACTCACGCCCGCCGCTTTCGACACGAGCTGGAGCCCCGCCGGATAAAGGAACCGCAAGATCGACGCGATCGGCCGTGGTGGGGGCGTGGGGGGCGTTGGGGTCGTGTAACCGGGGGTGTGCATACGTAGTCGAAACGCCCATCCCTGGCCCGGACGATTCATGACGCGTAGATCGAAACGGCTCAGCTCGGTGTCTGCTGGTGCTTTGCGGGCGCCGGCCCCGCAGCAGCCTGCCGTATGGATCGGCGAAGACGCCGGGTCAGGTCGTCGAGGACGCCGGAGTTCGCAAAGTGCCGGCAGGCGCCGAGAGGCGGCCGAAGGCCGCCGGTTGTGTCGTTTCGGCTGCGTGCTCGTGAATCGTTCGGGCTAGCCCCCACCCGCCCTTGGGGATGGGTGCCCACTCGACGGGCGGATCCGCGTTCGGTTGCGCGAAATCTCCCGGAGACGTCTTGGGACGTCGCAGCGTCAGCGTGCCCGGTCTGCCGAGGCCGGCTGCAGATCGCGGACCCAGGCGGCGGCGCGGTCGCCGACCAGCGCGTTGCCGTGGGCCGAGAGGTGGCCGCCCGCGTACACCTTCGCCGCGTCCGGGGCGCGTGCCTCGGTCTGCAGGGCGGGCAGGAGCACGTCGCTCGCGTCGAGGTACGGGATGCCTCGCTCCTCCAGGAAGCGGTGGAGGACCTCCCAGTACGGACGACCTTCGCGCTGCAGCTCCAGCAGGTCGTCTTGACGGGGAAACACGATCACGGCTGCGACTTCCGCGCCCGCGGCGCGGGCCTCGCGGGCGAAGGTCTCGAGCAGCGCCAGCGTGACGCCGCGCGGTTCGCCCGCGGTCGTCCACAGGCGGCGCACGTCGCGCCGGCGGTAGGCGAAGTACCCGGCCGCGAGGCGCGCGAGGCTCGAGTGGCGCAGCGGGCCGAGCGCGCGCGGGCGCCAGTACTCGTGCTCGGCCAGGCGCTCGAGCACGCTGCCGTCCTCGACGGCATCCAGCAGCTCCTCGACTGCGTCGAACGGCTGAGGCACGACGAGCAGGCTGCCGTCCACCAGGCGCAGACGCGGCTTCACTCCGCTCGCGGCGGAGCGCGGATACCAGAGCGGCCGGTAGCGATTGACGTTGCGGCCGATGTTCTCGAGCAGGATGCCCATCACGGCCACGGAGGCGCCGGCGAGTCCCTTCCTCCTGAATCGCAGCAGGGCCTGGTCGGTGCCGTAGCCCGGGACGCCGTGATTCGGAACCTCGAGGCCGGGGTCGACGGCCTCCATGCGCGCCTGCCACGTGTCGCTCTCCGCGACGCCGTCGCCGTAGGTGAACGAGTCGCCGAACGTCACGACCCGCAAAGTTCCGTCGGGTTCGGTCGCGGCGTACTCGCGCCGCCCGCGCGCGGCGGAGGAGTTCGTTCCCGCGACGCCGTCGGGGTCGAAGTGGTCGGGCCGCAGCGTCCAGCCGAGCTCCGCGTCGAACGTCCCCGCGCCTTCCTCCGTCGGCGTGGACTTCGCGAGCAGCGCGCGCTGACGTTCGACCCACGTGCGCTGGCGCGGGTGGGTGACGGCGTCGAAGGGGGGCAGCGGCCGGCCCCGGAAGGAGCCGTCGCGCAGCATCGACATGCCGAGGACGAGGTCCAGGAGCAGCGCCGTCGCGAGGACCGCGACGATCGTTCGCAGG
>CAYGPA010000201.1:0-9202 GCA_964351535.1 uncultured Planctomycetaceae bacterium | reverse complement strand
GCGTCGCAGTTCGTCGTGCGCTACGCCTTCGCGCCGCTGCCGGTCGAGGAGGTCCGCGAGGACTTCCTGCCCGGTCAGGGCACGGTCGTGACGATCGAGATGGCCGCGGGGCATGAAGCCGACGTCGAGAGCCTGCAGATCGAGTTCCCCGAGGGCCTCGTGCCCGTGGGGCCGCTGCACCGCGCTCCTTCGCAGGGCAGGGCCTACCAGGAGATCCTGGCCACGGCCTCCGGTGCGCACGAACTCGTGCTGACCGCGGGCGGCGCGCGTGAGACGAAGCTGATCTACGCCGGCGACGAGGATCCGCGCGTGATCCAGCCCGAGCGGCGCTCGGCCTCCGACTGGTTCAACGCCTTCCTGTGGCCGGGCGAACAGAGCTTCGACTCCGACTCGCCCTTCCACCGCGTCGTGTTCGCCTATCCCGACCGCCCGATCGCGTGGCTGCCGGACGGGGCGCTGGGCGTGATCCTCTCGATCCTCATCTTCTCCATGCTGTTCGGCTTCGTGATGCTCAAGCCGCTCGGGGTCCAGATCTGATGTTCTCCCCTGACGTCGAACGCGCGCTGTACGTCTGCGTCGAGGCCCACGCGGGCCAGGTTCGCAAGGGGCCCGAGGGGGTTCCCTACTGCGTGCACCCGATGCACGTGGCGCTGATGCTCTCGCGCTGGGGCCAGGACAGCCAGGTCATCGTCGCCGGGCTGCTGCACGACGTCGTCGAGGACTGCGATTCGTGGACCGTCGAGCGCGTCGAGACCGAGTTCGGCAAGCGCGTGGCCTCGATCGTCTCCGAGCTGACCGAGGACAAGTCGAAGTCCTGGGAGGAGCGCAAGCGCTGGGCCGTCGAGCACGCCGCGCGCATGTCGCCCCAGGCGGCCGCCGTGAAGTGCGTCGACAAGCTGCACAACCTGCGCACGCTGCTCCTGCAGCTGCGCGACGCGACCGAGCCCGAGGAAGTCTGGCGCCGCTTCACCGGCGGTCGCGAGCGCACGATCCAGATGGCCCGCGAGCTCGTCGAGGCCCTGGTTCCGCGCGTCGACCCCAAGCTCGGGCGCTCCCTCCAGAGCGCCCTGCAAGCCCTGATCGACTGGGACGCAGAGCGCCCCGCGCCCGTCGAAGCGCGGAACTAGAATTCACGAGCACGCAGCCGGGCCGGATCGAGCCGACTCGAGCCGCGCGCCGCGCACCGTCCGGCCCCGGGCTCCCGCGCGAGCCCATCGAGGGAGAAACGCCATGGCTGACGTACGCAAGGTGCAGCTGGCCGACAAGCTGGCGAGCTTCGAGGAGCTCTGGAATCCGAAGGTCGTCGCCGAGCTGAACGGCCAGATGGTCAAGGTCGCCAAGGTCCAGGGCGAACACGTGTGGCACAGCCACGCGGACGAGGACGAGCTGTTCCTGGTCCTGACGGGGCGCCTGAAGATCGAGCTGCGCGACGGCGCGGTCGAGCTCGGCCCCGGCGAGCTCGCCGTCGTTCCGCGCGGCGTCGAGCATCGCCCCGTCGCGCTGGACGACGCGCGGCCAACCGAGATCTTGCTGTTCGAGCCCGCATCGACCCGCAGCACGGGCGAGCTCGACTGCGACCTGACGGTCGAGGCCGAAGACCTCGAGCGCATCTGAGCGGGCGCAAGAATTCCGCGCCGATCCGCAACCATCTCGATTCCGGACAGTCCGTGGGCGGCGGTGGGGGTGGCGGGTCTTCCCACGGGGTCCCGCGCCCCCCCAGGCCGCTCCGCGGGACGGCAAGGCCAGGGCGAGCTGCCCGCGGCGTCAGTCGGCCAGCGCGCCCGACTCCGCCAGCGCCGCCAGCGCCCGCTCCCGCAGCGCCGGGCGGCAGATCAAGAGCTCGTGGTTCTTCGGGTTGGGGGCGTTGTAGACGTGATCGTCGCCGCGCAGCTTGGTCACCGACCAGCCCAGGGCCCGCGCGACGCACTCCGGCGCGCAGGTGTCCCACTCCTTCAGGCCGCGCTTGTGCGAGTAGTAGTCCGCCTCGCCCAGCGC
Source organism: uncultured Planctomycetaceae bacterium (assembly GCA_964351535.1). Classification (GTDB taxonomy): domain Bacteria; phylum Planctomycetota; class UBA1135; order UBA1135; genus JAUIDW01. The sequence continues at coordinate 7,207 of CAYGPA010000201.1, read as the reverse complement.
TAGGCGCGAGACCTTGTAGCCGACGCTGCCGCGGCGCAGGAAGTCGCCGGCGCCCATGGCTCGCGCGAAGGTCTCCATCCACTCCGGCGTGTGGCTGCGCGAGCAGACCAGGCGCGGCTGTTCGGGGGAGGGCGTGTCGCCGCGGACCAGCGCCTGGTCGTTCCCCTCGATCCCCGCGCGTTCGTGGCCCGGCGCGCAGACACCCCAGAGCACCTGGTCGTCGGCCGGCAGCGCGACGGCGCCGAGCACGCAGCGACCTGCCTGGGTCAGGGCCACGTGGACGGCCCAGTCGTTGCGCAGGCCGCGGTACTCCTTCGTGCCGTCGAGCGGGTCGACGATCCACACGCGATCCTTCGAGAGCCGCTCCGGGGAGTCGGCGGTCTCCTCGCTCAGCACGCCGTCGTCGGGGTAGCGGCCCTCCAGCAAGCCGCGCAGGAAGCCGTCGGCCGCCTGGTCGCCGACGTCGCCCAGCATCTCGTCCTTCCAGCGCTCCTCGGCGCGCAGGCCGAGGAGGCGCTTGCCGGCCTCGCGGGCGGCGAAGATGGCGAACTGGAGGTCGCGCGCGATGTCGGCGGCGGGGATCTGCGGGGCGGTCGTGGTCATGGGCGTCGAGGGCTCTGCGGGGAGGAGAAGGGGCGCGGATCCTAACCCCTGCGCTCCCCGGATCGCCAGGAACGGCGAGGCGTGCGCCGACCGTCGAAGCCGCGTGCGGGGGCGCGCCTCGCGCGAGAGTGAGCTCGCGGCGTGAGCGCGCAGACGGCGTTCGCGCCGGAACCCGAAGCACCCCGGGACCGCGGGGGTCCCAGGGTGTGCATCAGGCTCTCTTCGGAGGTCCGGCCGGGGCCGGTCGTCAGTGGCGCCCCCTTCACTGGACGCCGTCTCGAGGGCTTCGTTCTGCCCTTCGGATGCCCGTTCGTGCGCGTGCGTTTCCGGCGGTCGGCAGGTTTCGCGCGGCGCCGCGAAGCGCCTCTCACCAGGCCGCGCGCAGACCGGCGGCCACGCGCTCGGCCAGGCGTCGGGCGCCGGCTTCGGTGCAGCGGCAGTCGCCGGCGAAGACCGTCTCGCGCACGTCGGCGAACACGGCGGAGGTGTCGACGGTCGTCGTGCCCTCGGCCGCGAGCTCGGCGAGGCCGGCACGCAGCAGCGGGTAGCCCGCGCGGACGTTCACGGCCCGGGGGCGGCCGGGGGGGCCGGCGGCCGCGCGCTCGTCCTCGCTGGGCGCGCGCGTCGTCGAGTCGTTCAGCGCGGGCTGCAGCACGTGCACGAAGCGCGCGCCGAAGGCCTGGCACAGCGCGCGCATCTGGCGCGAGCCGTCGGCCCAGCGCGCGGCGGCGTCGGCGGGCGTGGCGCCGACGGCCGCGCTCGGCCCGCGCAGGAGCGACGCGTCGCTGCGGTCGGCGAAGGCGGCGTCCAGGTCGCGTCGCGCGCGGTCCAGATCCTCCTCGCGCCGCGCGAGTCGGCCCAGGAGGCGCCCGCGCAGGAACGCGCTCGAGGAGGGCGGCTCCGCGCGAGCGCGCTGGACGTCGCGTCCCAGCAGGCGCTGCCGGCGGCGGAACTCGAGGACCGGGTCCAGCAGCGTGGGCTCGTTCGCGAGCCGGTCGGTGAGCCGCGCCCACTGCTTCGCGGCCGGGTACGTCGGGTGCGTGCCGCGCGCGGTGTTCTGGCCCTCGACCGCCAGCTCGGCGAAGCCGTCGATCAGGATCACCGCGTCGGGCTGCAGGCCGAGGCAGAGCAGCCAGTCCAGCCACAAGGTGTGCTGCGGCTGCTTCCAGTCCACGCCGCCGAACGGAACCACGCGGACCTCGCGGCCGCCGACCGCGGGGAGGTCGGCGAGCTGCTCCGCGAGGATCTCCGCCCCGGGCTTGCCGCCGAGCTGCGGCGCGGCACAGCCGCCGACGACGTAGACGTCGAAGCTCGACGCCGCGCTGCCGTCGGCGAGGCGTTCGAGCTCGATGCCGAGGCGCCGGCGGTCGTTGCGCCGGAAGAAGCCGGCCCACGGGTTCAGCGACAGGTCGCCCGGGCTGCGCTCCGCGGCGGGGTCCGCAGCGCCGGGCGCGCCGCCGGCGGGGGCCCCGGCGCGCTCCTCGAGCTCGTCGAGGCGCGCCTCGAGCGCGGCGTCGGTCCACGCGTCGCCGCCGAAGCGCGCGGCGAACTCCAGCGCGACCGGCGCCAGCAGGATCGCCAGCAGGACTCCGAGGGCGCGCCTCACCGCGGGAGCTCCGCGGGCAGGGCCTGCAGCAGGGCCGTGGCGATGCACTCCGCGAGCAGCTCGTTGCCCTCGGGCCCGAAGTGGCAGTTGTCGTAGTAGAGCGGCTGCGCCACGTCGGCGAAGGCCCGCGAGCCGTCCAGGAACGCGATGCCCCGGGCCGCGAGCTCCGCGCCGGCCGCGCGCAGCAGCGGATAGCCGGTGCCGACGCCCTCCAGCCACGTGGGGTGCGCGTCGCCGCCCGCGAGCTCGTCGGGGTGCCGGGGCTTGCCCGAGCCGGGATCGTGCAGCGTGGGCTGCAGGACGTGCAGGTACGTGATGCCGCGCGCCGCGCAGATCGCGTCGATCGCGCGCGAGCAGCGCGCCCAGGCGGCGACGTTGTCGGCGATCGCGGTCGGCTCGTCGAACTTCGGGCCGCGCAGCGCCGGCGACTGGGCGCGCGCCAGGAAGCGCGTGTAGGCCTGCAGGCCGTCGGTGAGCCCGCGCTGCTCGCCGCGCACCTCCGCCGCGATCCAGCGGCCGAGCACGGCGCTGCGGGTCAGCCGCCAGTCGAGGCCGAGCTGCGCGAGGTGCATCGCGCGGTCGCGGTGCGCGCGCATCGCGAGCAGGAGGTCCGCGCCCTCCTCGTCCTGCAGCGGGTTGCGCGAGATGTGCTGCCACTGCTGCATCGACGGGTACGAGGGATGCGTACGCAGCGTCGCGTTGTAGCGACCCAGCGCCACCTCGTTGAAGCCGTCGAGGTTCAGGACGACGTCGGGCTGCATCCCGCACTGGAGGGCGTACGTGACGAGCGCGAGCTGCTGCGGCTGCTTGTACGACGCGCGCGCGCCGCGCGACAGGTGCAGCTCGCGCCCGGCGAGGCGCGGGTCCTGCCGCAGCCGCTCGGCCAGCCGCGCCCACCCCATGTTGCCGAAGTTGGCGGCGACCGAGCCTCCGACGACGAGCACGTCGAAGCTCGCGTCGCCCTGCCCGCTCGCGTAGTAGTCGATCTCGCGGTCGAAGAGCTCCGCGACCCAGCCCGAGTGGAAGCCGAAGTAGGGGTGCAACGACCAGTCGCGCGTCTCCTCGGCGAGCTGCGCCTGCTTGCGCATGCCCTTGGTCGGATCGCGGTCGTCGACCTGGCGCAGGCTCTCCGCGAGCTCCGCGCGGACGGCGTCGCCGTCGTAGCCGCGCATCACGCGGAACGCGGCGTCGACCAGGATCAGGAGCAACGGCAGCAGGGCGAGCTGCAGCAGGAGCTTGCGCTTCCACCCCCAGCCTCCGCGGGCCGTTGCCGCCGCCTGCGCCATCGCCGGTTCAGCGCTCGAGCGAGCCCGGCCAGGCGCCGATGCCGCCGGCCAGGTTGTGCAGCGGGCCGCGGAAGCCGCGCTGGCTGAGGAATTCACAGGCCGCGGCCGAACGCGCGCCGCCGGCGCAGTAGATCAGCAGCGGGCGACCGTCGTCCTGGACCTCGCTCACGCGCTCCTCGAGCTGCTCGATCGGAACGTGTTGCGCGTCCGGGAGCATGCCGCTCGCCGTCTCGTCGGCGGTGCGCACGTCGAGGACGCGCGCGTTCGACGCCTGGACGAGCGCTTGCGCCTCGGCGCCGGTCGCGTCGCGCCAGAACACGCCGTCCTCGATCATCTCGGGAGTCGGCGGCTCCCCGGCGACGATCATTTTCAGGAAGCGCCGCGTCTTCGCGGTCTCGGCCAGCAGCGCGTCGGAGGCGTTGGCGTTCAGCCGGCGCAGCTCCGCCTTGATCTCCTGAGCCCTGCGGTTGGTCTCGGTGAGGTTCAGCAGGAACAAGACGGCCATCGCGCCGAGGATGACGCAGGTCTGAAAGAACATGTCGCTGAGCCTTTCAGGGGGTTCGCGGCCGGAACACGAACACGCTGGCCGTGAAGCCGTGCAGGAAGTTGGCCCCGCCGACCGGGCCGATCTCGCCCGCGGCGAAGAAGCCGGCCACGGGAACGTCCGCGCGCAGCGCGCTGCGCACGCAGCCGATGTCGTGGTCGGGCTTGTCGAACATGCGCGTACCCCGGCCGTTGCACGAGAAGATCAGCGCGCCGGCCGCGCGCGGATCCGGCAGGTCGGAGAGGTCTCCGCCGCCCTGGCTGGCCATGAGCTGCGTGAGGTCGTCGCCGGCCGACGCGGCGTCGCGCACGAGGAACTGCACCGTCATGCCGCGGCGCGGGACGTCGCCGATGAAGAACGAACGCTCCGGCGGGTTCAGACCCAGCAGGCCGCGGACGAGGAAGTCGCCGCGCGAGAACTCGCTCTTGTTGGCGTCGACCGCGAGCCCGAGGAACGGCGCGCGCTGGAAGAGCTTCTGGTCGGGCTCGTCGAGCTCGCCGACGGTCGCCATCAGCACGTCGAGGGCCGGCTTGCCGCCGAGCTTCTTGACCTCGTTGTCCTGCGCGTCCGTGACGACCCACGGCTTCCCGACCGGGCGGCAGCCCTGGCTGACGACCGAGCGGACCTCGAGGTCGCCCTCCAGCACGACGCCCAGGGCGCCCGACTCGACCACGCCCTCGGCGGTCAGGAGCAGGTTCTGGCCGGGGCCCGTGCCGCCGCTGGCCATGCCGCCGACGGCCGGCACTCCGGGGAGCTCGGCGTTCAGGGCCTTCAGGTAGTCGTCCATCGGGAACGTGAAGGGGTCCGCGAGCAGCAGCAAGCTGGCGCGGGCGGGATCCTCGACGGGAGGCAGGGTCGAGAAGACCGCGCCGTCCGGCCCGGGCGCCGCGGTCACGGCGAAGGGCCGCACCGACGTGCCGGGCAGGCGAGCCGCCCACAGGGCCAGGGCCGGCTCGCGCTCGACCTCGCGGGAGCCCCCGATGATGCTCTCCCCGGTGCAGCCGATCACCACGCCGGCCCCGGTCGCGGCCGCGAGGTCGGGCCCCAGGCCTTCGATCTCCGCCCCGTGGTGGTGCGACACGAAGACCGTCAGGAGGTCCGGACGGACTCCGCCGAGGCCTTCTCGCAGGGTCGCGACGGCCTCCGCGACGGCTTTCGAGGAGTCCGGGTCGATCGACAGGGCGCTGGAGAAGAGGGGTCGGTCCATGCTGGTGAGCGGACTTGCCGAGCCGTGCACTGCACACCGCTCCAGCGAATCGCGCACGTAGCCTATCCAGGCTGTGGAGGATCCGGGAACGGGGTGTAGAATCTTGCCCCGAATCCTATGGAGCAGGGGTCCTCAGGCCCGGACGACGACCCTGCTTCCGAGGCCGCCAGGCCCCGCTTCTTGCACGGCTAACGCCCCGTCCGGAAACGATTTAGACCCAGCGCAGGTTTCCCTGCGCTCGGACTCCGCAATGACGACCACCCAACAACCCGGCGCCGAGCTGCCCCTGCAGCAGCACGAGAGCGTCGTCATCCGTTTCGCCGGCGACTCCGGCGACGGGATGCAGATCACCGGCAACCAGTTCACCCACACCTCCGCGGTGTTCGGGAACGACCTGGCGACGTTCCCCGACTTCCCCGCGGAGATCCGGGCGCCCGCCGGCACGCGTCCGGGGGTCTCCGGGTTCCAGGTGCACTTCAGCTCGCGCGACATCAACACGCCCGGCGACCAGCCGGACGTCCTGGTCGCGATGAACCCCGCCGCGCTGGCGGTGAACCTGAAGGACCTGAAGAAGGGCGGGATCCTCGTCGTCAACACGGGGCAATTCGCCGACAAGGACCTGAAGAAGGCCAACCTCGACACGAACCCGCTGCTCGACGGATCGCTCGAGGGCTTCCGGGTCATCGAGATCGACATCAACAAGCGCGTGCGCGAGGCGCTCGAGGGCAGCGAGCTCACGGCGAAGGAAGTTCAGCGCTGCAAGAACTTCTACACGCTCGGCATCCTGTACTGGCTGTACAGCCGTCCCGTCGAGACCACGATCGAGTGGCTGCGCGCCAAGTTCGCGAAGAAGCCGGAGATCGCCGAAGGCAACGTGCGAGCGCTGCAGGCGGGCTACAACGCCGGGGACATCCACGAGCTGTTCCAGGGGCGCTACGAGGTGCCCGCGTGCGCGGACCTGCCGGCCGGCACGTATCGCAACATCATGGGCAACCAGGCCATCAGCATGGGCCTCGTCGCCGGTGCGAAGCTCGCGGGGCTGCGGCTGTTCCACGGCTCGTACCCGATCACGCCGGCCTCGACGATCATGGAAGGCCTGGCCGCGTACAAGCACTACGGCGTGACCACGCTGCAGGCCGAGGACGAGATCGCGGCCATCTGCACGGCGATCGGCGCCTCGTGGACCGGCCAGCTCGGCTCCACCGCGACCTCGGGTCCCGGCATGGCGCTGAAGACCGAGGCCATGGGCCTCGCGATGTCGATCGAGCTGCCGCTCGTGATCGTCGACGTGCAGCGCGGCGGACCGTCCACGGGTCTGCCGACCAAGACCGAGCAGGCCGACCTGCTGCAGGCCGTCTTCGGCCGCAACAGCGAGGCGCCGCTGCCCGTCGTCGCGGTGCGTTCGCCGTCCGACGCCTTCGACTGCACGATCGAGGCCTGCCGCATCGCCGTGCAGTACATGACGCCGGTGATCCTCCTCACGGACGGCTACATCGCCAACGGCGCCGAGCCGTGGCGTCTGCCGGACATCGACTCCCTGCCGGAGTTCCCGGTCGAGTTCCACACGAAGGTCGAGGGCTTCCAGCCCTACGCGCGCGACGAGAAGCTCGCGCGCCCGTGGGTCAAGCCCGGCACGCCCGGCCTCGAGCACCGCGTCGGCGGCCTCGAGAAGGACTCGCTGACCGGCCACATCTCCTACGACCCCGAGAACCACGAGAAGATGGTGCACACGCGCCACGAGAAGGTGATGGGGGTGCGCAACTCGATCCCCACGCCGCCCGTGGGGGGTGCGCAGGAGGGCGACGTGCTCGTCGTCGGCTGGGGCTCGACCTACGGCGCGATCGTCAACGCGGTCGAATCGCTGCAGGACAAGCCGGTCGGCCGGCTCCACCTGCGCCACGTCTGGCCGCTTCCGTACGGCCTCGACGAGATCTTCTCGCGCTTCCGCGCCGTCCTGGTCC
>CAYGPA010000200.1:6720-9216 GCA_964351535.1 uncultured Planctomycetaceae bacterium | reverse complement strand
AGGTGCCGAGGCCCAGGGCGAGGAGGCGGGCAGGGCGGGGCACGCACTCAGTGTAGGACGCCGCCGCGCCACGTGCATGCGCCGGGCCCCTCGCCGGTGGGTATGCTCTGCGCGTGAGCGGGAAACCCACCGACGGCAGGCGACCGATCGCGACCCACCGTCGCGCGCGGCACGAGTACGAGGTCCTCGACGAGCTCGAGTGCGGCATCGAGCTGCGTGGGACCGAGGTCAAGAGCCTGCGCGCGGGCCGCTGCTCGCTGCCCGAGGGCTACGGCGCCTTCCGCCGCAACGAGCTCTGGCTCCTGGGAGTCACGATTCCCGAGTACACCCACGGCAACGTCCACAACCACGAGCCCACGCGCGCGCGCAAGCTCCTGGCCCACCGCCGCGAGCTCGACCAGTGGGAGAAGCGCGTCCGCGAGCGCGGGATGTCGATCGTGCCCTTGCAGATCTACTTCCAGGGGTCCCTGGTGAAGGTCACGATGGCCCTCGTGCGTGGCAAGAAGCACTACGACAAGCGCCAGACCCAGCGCGAGCGCGACGACAAGCGCGACATGGAGCGGGCCCTCTCGCGACGGCGCTGACGTGGTCGAGTGCCCCTCCGCGACCCGACCTCGACGCCCGACCCCGGTTGGCGGGTTGGGACCACGCTGCGGGGGTGCTAGGATTCCTTTCGATGGGGGCGCACTGGTTTCGACCGGTTTCGCAAGAGCCCCGGGCTGCGTGTCGGGGACCTCGAGTCACCCCGTAAAACAATCTCGGGAACGGCAATAACTGCCAACAACTTTGCTCTCGCTGCCTAGTTAGATAGGTAGCCGTCCCCCCGCGGAGCGCCCGTGGCCGCAGGGGGACGCCAACAACGGGCTGGTCGCCGAGTCCTCCGCCGGGGCAGAGCGACGAGAACCCATCGGCGGTGGCCGACGCAACGCTGGTCCACGAGCTGAGCGAAGGCGACACCCTGATCGCGGACTACACACGTAGACGCCTGGTGAACGAGCACTCCGGGACGGGGGTTCAATTCCCCCCGCCTCCACCATCCATCTCCACCCCCGGTTCGGGCATGGGCCCTCCGCGCGAAGGCCGGGCGACCGCTCCGACGTGTTCGGACGCAGGACTCGGGACGCCGAAGTCGAGCCACACGGCGCGGGCCTTGGCCCACTCCGTCGCGTGGCGGTGAGGAGAGATCCCGGCGAGCGGGTCGGTGGCCCGAGCGACCCGTCGGAGGCTAGTGGACTCCTCGGGAGCGCAGCGGCTCGAGGGTCGGCGGATCAAACCTGCGGTAGTCGAAGTTCGGTGTGGGACTGAAGCGCACCCAACGGGTGCTCGTCGTGAGAGGCTCGGATCATCCGCGGCGGTCTCCAGCTGGCTCGCAGCGGAAAGACGAGGTCCCTGGCCCTGCTCCCTCGTACGAAGGAGCGGAGGTCACGCGCGAGGTCGAACTCCGCTGCTCCCCGTATCTCCACCATCTCGCCCTCGGTCCCCTGGAATTCGTCCGGCCCAGCCGGGTGGCGTGCCCGGGACTGCTCGCCATTCGACGATCACGGACCCGCGAGGAGGAGCCGACGCAGACGGGAGCTCACCGTCGCGGTGGATCGACCCGGAAGCACCCGTACGAGCGCAGTGGGGTGGGTTGGACCCGCCGTCGTTGGTGCCGGTGCACGGGGGGCCGTCTCCTCGAGTTCCCGGTTCTCGGGGGCCCTGTCGCCCTGGAACGTACGGGCCCCCCCCCTGTGTACGTGCAGGTCTCCCGGTGCGTGCCCGGGCCGGCGGGAGGTCGAAACAAGGAACAGGAGAACGGGATCGTGGTCGCCGACCGAAACCGCGGCCTCGAAGCCTCCATCCAAATCGACGAGGGATGGGGCGAAAGATCGCGTCGCGGATGCGCCGATACTTAGACATAGATGTCACAGAGGCCGCCCTACGAGAGCCCGAGCATGAGTTCAGCCAGTTCCATCGGGACCCACGACGAGCCTCTGCGCCGGAGCGACTCCAATGGAGTCCGGAGGATTCGCGACCGGATCAGGGAGCTCCCCTTGCTGTCGTCGGTCGTGACGGCGTTGATGCGCCTCGATTCGGAGGCCGACGACTACTTCGATCAGCTCGTCGAGGTCATCGAGTCGGATCCCAGCTTCACGACCCGCATCCTCGCAAGCGCGAACTCGGTCTTGCTGGCCGGGCAGGAGCCCGTCACGTCTCTGCAGGCCGCCATCGCGAGAATGGGCAGTGCCGCAGCCACGGACGTCGTCGTTTCCTTGTCGGTCCTGCGAGTGTTCGTCCCGCGGAGCGCGGGCGATCGAGCGCTGTGGCGGCACGGGCTCCAGGTGGCAACCGCTGCGCGGGCTCTTGCGAAGTGCAGTGCCAGCGTCGGAGTCGATCCGAACAATGCGTACACCGCGGGTCTGCTTCACGACGTGGGTCGCTTCGTCTTGATGCAGGAGGCTCCGGCAAAGCTCTCGCGCATCGACGAGAGCGAGTGGGAGGACCCCGAGGGTCTTC
>CAYGPA010000200.1:0-6710 GCA_964351535.1 uncultured Planctomycetaceae bacterium | reverse complement strand
CTGATCGCGGAGGTCGTCCGCGACCATCACAAGGACCCCGCGCAGGTCGAGGTCTCCAAGTTGACGGCCCTCGTCCACCTCGCGGACCTGGGCATGTTCGACTCGGTCCTCCACGAAGCCTCCGCGCCTGGAGAAAGCCTGAACCTCCGCCAGCGTGAGCTGCTCGTGTCCGCCGTTCCCAGGTGGCTGACGCTGGGCGTGAGCGAGCTCTTCGAGCTTCTGACGACGGCGGCGCACGAGGCCAATGCCAGGGCCGATGCCCTGGGCGTGTGAACCCTTCGGGCGCAGGCAGCTCGGCCCTGATCGGCGCTCCGGACAGCTTCTTGGCCGCTCCGATCACGGCGGGGGACATCCTGACCTGTGGGCCACCTTTCCGCATGGGCGTCCCGTCGCCGTTCCCGGGCATCTTCATCGCGGCCGAGAACGTCGGCCTGGCGACGCAGCGCTCCGGACTCGAAGTCGACGACCGTCTCGACACGCTCGCCGTCCTGTGCAGGCCCGTGCTCGAATGTGACGCGAACGGTCTTGAAGACGCCACGTTGGTATCAACGACAACCTGACCGACGAACTGAGCTTCGTGATGAACCCGTGATCCGGTTTGCGCGCGCCAACGGTTTGCGCACTCACGAGTCACGCGTCCGGCGTAGGGACCGGGCGGCGATCCCTTCTTGGGGCGGCGCGTCGAATCTGCCATGCTCGTGCGGTCCCCTCGTCTCGAACCTCGATCGACGGGCGCGCTGCTCACGTCTCTCGCCATCGGCTCTTGACTTGCCGAGCGGACTCCGACCGGGACCTTTCCGAAGCGCGGTTCCGCCGCCGTCGGGCCGCCTCGCGCGGACAGCTCGAGCGTTGGGCTGCGGTTTCGGCCGGGGAAGGACGTGGTCCTCGAGACCCATTTGTCGTCGGGTACTGCGGCGAGCTTCCAGCGGACGGGCTGCCTGGTCGAGCGCTGAGGGAGGGGCCGGGACCCGCTCCCGGCCGTGCGCGCAGCGGAGGCGCGCGGACGAGCCTCCGGCGGTTTCGGGGTCCTCCGCGCGTCCATCCCGTTCCCATGGGCGGTCCGGGGGCGAGCGGGCCGGTCTTGCCGCTTGCCGCGGACCGGACCCGCCGTACCCTGGCCGGGCGGCCCGGGGGGCCGCGTCGGGGGACAGGAGACGGCTGGTCGCTCCCCATGTCCGCATCCACTCAGAAGGGGGATCCTTGAAATCCAAGGACGTCGCTGCCGTGCTCGAGTCCTCGATCGACGAACTCTGTATCAACGCCCTGCGTGCGCTCTCGATCGACGCGATCGAGAAGGCGAACTCCGGGCACCCCGGGCTGCCTCTGGGGGCGGCGCCCATGGCCTACGTGCTGTGGGCGCGCCACCTGCGCCACGACCCGGCGGTGCCCGCGTGGGCCGATCGCGACCGCTTCGTGCTGTCGGCGGGGCACGGGAGCATGCTGCTCTACGGGCTGCTGCACCTCTCGGGCTACGACGTGACGGTGGACGACCTGCGCGCGTTTCGCCAGCAGGGCAGTCGTACGCCCGGTCATCCCGAGTTCGGGGACACCGTGGGCGTCGAGGCGACCACGGGGCCGCTGGGCCAGGGCACCGCGAACGCGGTGGGCATGGCCATGGCCGAGCGCGCGCTGGCGCACAGGTTCAACCGTCCCGGGCACAAGGTCGTCGACCACATGACCTTCGCGCTCGTCTCCGACGGCGACCTGATGGAGGGCATCTCGGCCGAGGCCGCGTCGCTCGCCGGCCACCTGGGCCTCGGCAAGCTCGTCTACCTGTACGACGCCAACGACGTGACGCTGGACGGCCCGGCGAACCTGACGTTCAGCGAGGACGTCGCGCGCCGGTACGAGTCCTACGGCTGGCACGTCGTGACCGTCGGCGACGGTGACCGCGACCTGGTGGGGATCCACCGGGCGATCATCGAGGCGCGCGACGAGCGCGAGCGTCCGTCGCTCGTGATCGTGCGCACCACCATCGGCTTCGGTTCGCCGAACAAGGCCGGCACGGCCGCGAGCCACGGGTCGCCGCTGGGCGCCGAGGAGGCGGCGGCGACGAAGCAGGCGCTCGGGTGGACGGGAGAGCCCTTCGAGGTGCCCGCCGCCGTGGTCGAACGCTTCGCCGAGGTGCGCTCCCGCGGCCGCGAGCTCAGCCAGGCCTGGCAGGAGCGCTTCGAGGCCTACGCGCGCGAGTATCCCGACCTCGCGCGCGACTGGAAGCGCGTGCGCGCCTGGGAGCTGCCCGAGGGCTTCGACGCCGGGTTGCCCGCGTGGAAGAGCGGCGACGCGGTCGCGACGCGCTCGGCGGCCGGCAAGGCGCTGGCCGCGCTCGCCGCGAAGGTCCCCGAGCTGTTCGGCGGCGACGCCGACCTGAGCGGCTCGACCAAGACCTCCCTGCCGGGTGAGGACGACTTCGATGCGCGCACCGGCGCGGGGCGCAACGTGCACTTCGGTGTGCGTGAACACGCCATGGCTGCCATCGCCAACGGCATGTGCTACCACGGCGGAGTGCGCCCGTTCACGGCGACGTTCTTCGTCTTCTCCGACTACATGCGCCCGTCCGTGCGACTCGCGGCCCTCGCCGGTCTGCCGGTCGTGCACGTGTGGACGCACGACTCGATCGCCGTCGGGGAGGACGGACCGACCCACCAGCCGATCGAGCAGCTCATGAGCCTGCGGCTGATGCCGAACCTGCACGTGATCCGGCCCGCCGACGCGCGCGAGGCCGCGGCCGCGTGGCGCTGCGCGCTGCTGCGGACCGAGGGACCGACCGGGCTCGTGCTGAGCCGGCAGAACCTCCCCGTGCTCGAGGAGACCGACGGCCGCGCGGACGAGGGCGTCGCCCGCGGCGCCTACGTCCTCGCCGACGCGGCGGGCGGCAAGGTCGACGCGCTGATCCTCGCGACGGGCTCCGAGGTCTGGGTGGCCCTGGCGGCGCGCGAACTGCTGAAGGCCGAGGGCCTCGGGGTGCGCGTGGTCTCGATGCCGTGCTGGGAGACCTTCGCCGACCAGGACCAGGCCTACCGCGACAGCGTGCTGCCGCCTGCGATCCGGCTGCGCGTCGGCGTCGAGGCGGGCGTGACGCTGGGCTGGGAGCGCTGGCTCGGCGACGGCGGGCGCGCCGTCGGGATCGACCGTTTCGGCGCCTCCGCTCCGGGAGACGAGAACCTGACCTCCTACGGCCTGACGCCCGAGAACGTGGCGAACGTCGTCCGCGAGCTGCGCGCGGCTCCTCGGCGGGGCTGATAGACTCCGCCGCGTGACCGTCCGCATCGTATTCGTCGCGCTCCTCGCGAGCCTGTGCGTGGCCTGCCGGTCGAGCGGCGCGCGCGACTTCAACCTGCGCAAGCTGCACGATCTGGAGTCCGGCCGGCACCGGCTCGTGGCGCAGCAGGCGGGCGACTTCGAGTACCTGTTGCGCAGCAGCCAGCTGTTCGGATCCAACGGCCTGCAGGTCCTCGAGAACAAGACGCCCGAGGCGATCGAGAAGCCCGGTGGGCGCTGCCTCGAGCTCCTGAACGATCTGGCGGACTTCGACTCGAGCGACCCGCGCGTGGCCGCGCTGCAGGTGGACTGGTTCGCCTTCGCCGCGGCGGAGGACCCCTGGACGCTCTCGCGCGAGCGCGCGGCGATCGAGCTCGGCGCCCACGGCCGGCGCGTGGGCCTCGAACGGCTCGGCGTCGTGACCCGGGACGAAGGCGCGATCGGGCCCGGCGAGCTCCTCGAGGTGCTGCGCGGGCTGCTCGACGCGCTCCAGCCCGTGGTCGAGGGCGAGGCCAGCTCCTCGACCGCGCTCGACGTCGAGGCTGCGTGCGAGGTCCTGCGCGAGCGCCCGCTCGATCTCGACGGTGCCCGCCGCGCCCTGCGCGCCACCGCGGCGCTGCTGGCGGCCGGAAACCTGGAGCGGCCGGAGCTGGCGCCGCTGCGGGACCTCGTGCGCTACCTCGAGCAGACCTGCATCGAGCAAGCGCTGGCGCGCGCGCTGAACGACCCGGAGCCGGTCGTTCGCGCCGCCGCCGTCGAGGGCGCGGTCCTCGCGCTCGGCAACGCGGTGCTGCCGCAGTTCCTCGCGCAGGTGCGGCTCCAGGAGGACTCGCGCGTGCTCCAGAGCATCCTGGGACTGGTCGTGCGCGAGGGCCTGCCCGAGGTCCCCGCGGACATGCCCGCCGACGAGGCCCAGGACCTGCGCCTGGCCTGGTACAGCATCCTGTGGCGCTTCTCGCGACACCCCGAGGGCTCCGTGCGCGCCGCCGCCATGCAGGCGCTGGGCGCGGTCAGCGGCACCGGCATCGAGAGCCTGCGCGAGGAGGAGTGGCAGGCGTGGTGGTCCGGCCTGCAGGAGCAGGTCGGCGCGAGCCGCGAGGACGGTGCGCAGCCGGAGGCGTCCGCGGCCCCGGCGGCCGACGAGGGCGGCAAGGGGGCGGCGCCGTGAGCGAATCCCAGCCCGACGCTCGCGAGACGGGCCCGCCCGCGGCGCCGGCGGGCAAGACCCGCGCCCGGATCGTGAACCTCCTGAAACTGGCGCTCGCGATCGCGCTGCTCGCGTTCGTGGGCACGCGCGTGCCGTGGACCGACGTGCTGCTCGTGCAGCGCGGCGAGAGCACGCTGGAGGTTCCGGGCGAGATCGACGGCGACTGGAAGCTGGACGTGATCCGCTTCCGGGTGTCGGAGGACTTCGAGGACGCCGAGCTCGACGCCGCCGCGCGCGAGGCGCTCGCGCCCGGAACGGTGGTCGCGGTCCGGCGCGGAGACGAGGCCGCGCCGCTGGCGGGGGCCCTCGGCGCCGAGCTCGACTGGCGGCCGGGCATGCCGCGCGTGTTCCGCGAGCTCGACCCGCGCGGTCTGGCGATCGCCCTGGGCCTCTTCTTCTGCGCGATCGCGACGGTCGTGACGCGCTGGTGGCGTCTGCTCGCGATCGCCGACTGCGGCACGACGTGGTTCAACGCGCTGCGGCTCACGTTCCTCGGGCTCTTCTTCAACATCGTCTTCCCGGGCCTCACCGGGGGCGACGTGGTCAAGGCCGTCCTGGTCGTGCGCGAGAATCCCAGCCGGCGCGCCGACGCGCTGATGTCGGTGATCGTCGATCGCCTGATCGGCCTGCTGGCGCTGGCGCTGCTCGCCGGCGTGATGCTGCTGTTCCTCGGCGACGAGTTCGCGCAGCTCCGCGTGCCCGTGGCCGTCTTCCTCGGGGTCGGCATCGTCGGCGGGATCGTCTACTCGCACAACGGACTGCGCCGGCGCGTCGGCTTCGATCGCATCCTGGCGCGTTTGCCGATGGGCGAGCGCGTCCGCAAGCTCGACGAGGCCTTCCTGGTCTACTCGCGCCGCCCCGGGGAGCTGGCGCTCGCCGCCGGGCTCTCGATCGTCAACCACCTGTGCTTCGCCAGCGCCGTGTTCGCGCTGGGGCGCGCCTTCGGAGACGTCCAGCCCTTCTCGAACTACCTCGCGATCGTGCCCGTCGCGAACATCGTCAGCTCGATCCCGATCGCGCCGGGCGGGTGGGGGGTCGGCGAGGCGATGTACCGCTCCCTCTTCCTGCTCGTCGGAGCCGATCCCACGGTCGGCGTCGCCGTCAGCATCACGCAGCGCCTGTGCGTGATGGTCGTCGGCCTGCTCGGCGGCTCGTTCCTCCTGCTTCCCGGCGGCCGCGTGCGCCTGGAGGAGATCCAGGAGATCGAGCCCGCCGCCTGAGGAGCCAGCCGTTATCCTCCGCCGCTCGTCCGCTCCCTCCCCCCTGCATCCGGAGTTCTGCCCATGTCCCTGCTCGTCGTCGGTACCCTGGCCTTCGACTCGATCGAGACCGTCCACGACCGCCGCGACGACGCGCTGGGCGGGTCGGCGGTCTACTTCGCGATCTCTTCGTCCCACTTCACGCCGGTCCGGCTCGTGGGTGTCGTCGGCGACGACTTCGGGGACGCGTACCTCGAGGACCTGCGCCGCAGAGGCGTGGACACGGCGGGGGTCGAGATCGCCGACGGCAAGACCTTCCGCTGGGCCGGGCGCTACGAGGCCGACTGGAACACGCGGACGACGCTGGACACCCAGCTCAACGTGCTGGCGGACTTCGACCCGAAGGTGCCCGCCGATCACTGCGACTCGGATTTCGTCTTCCTGGCCAACGCGTCCCCGGCCGTGCAGCGGAAGGCGCTCGAGCAGGTCAAGCAGCCGCGCTTCGTGGTCGCCGACACGATGAACTTCTGGATCGAGAGTGCGCTCGACGAGTTGCACCAGCTCTTGCGCAAGGTCGACGGCGTCGTGCTGAACGACGAGGAGGCCCGCATGCTGTCCGGCGAGGACAACCTGATCCGCGCGGCCCACAAGGTGCGCGAGCTCGGTCCGCGCTACGTGATCCTGAAGAAGGGCGAGCACGGCGCCTTCCTGCTGGGGGACGACGTGCACTTCGCGCTGCCGGCCTACCCGGTCACGCAGGTCGTCGATCCGACCGGGGCGGGAGACTCCTTCGCCGGCGGGTTCATGGGCTACCTCGCTTCCGCGCAGAACCTCGAGGCGCGCACGCTGAAGCGCGCGATGCTCTACGGGACCGTGACCGCCTCCTATTGCGTCCAGGGCTTCAGCACCGAGGACTGCGGCGACCGCACGCGCGCCGACGTCGAGTCGCGCTTCAACGAGCTGATGGACTTCGTCAGCCCGTGAGCCCGGCCCCGGGCGGCGAGCGGCGCTTCCTGGCGCTCGTGCTCGGCCCGGCGCAGGGA
>CAYGPA010000199.1:0-9230 GCA_964351535.1 uncultured Planctomycetaceae bacterium | reverse complement strand
CGGCTGGCAGAACGGCTTCAACCAGACGACGATCCGCGAGATCATCGTCGAGCAGTTGATGACGCTCGACGACAACGACGGCAACATCGACAACGGCACGCCGAACTCCGGCGACATCAACGCCGCCTTCCAGATCCAGGGCTTCAACGGCTTCACGCCGGACTTCATGACGTTCCAGAACGTCACGGCGCTGCCCAACACCGCGGACCAGTCCGGCCCCTACACGGTGAGCGCGGACATCATCGCGAACGTCAACCCGTCGATCTCCTCGGCGGACCTGATGGTCAGCATCGACGGCGGCTCGTTCGTGCCGACGGCGATGACCAACACGGGCGGCAACACGTGGAGCGCCGACATCGCGGGTCAGCCCTGCGTCACGCGCGTCAACTACTACATCGATGCCACCGACAGCGGCAGCAACAGCGAGGCCTTCCCCGAAGGCGGCGCGAGCGCCTCGCTCAGCTTCCTGGTCGGCAACGTCCAGCCCGTCGCGGCCACGGACTTCGAGCTCAACGGCGCGGGCTGGACCGTCGGCGCGCCCGGTGACTCCGCGACGACCGGTATCTGGGAGCGCGGCGACCCGGTGGGCACGATCGCCCAGCCCGAGGACGAC
Organism: uncultured Planctomycetaceae bacterium; assembly: GCA_964351535.1. Classification (GTDB taxonomy): domain Bacteria; phylum Planctomycetota; class UBA1135; order UBA1135; genus JAUIDW01. The sequence goes on along the minus strand of CAYGPA010000199.1, from coordinate 8,617 downwards.
AACACCCCGGGCGCCGGCGTGAACTGCTGGTTCACCGGCCAGGGATCTCCGGGTGGCTCGACCGGAGCCAACGACGTCGACGGCGGCGAGACCACGCTGGTCTCCGCCTCCTACGACCTCTCGTCGGCCGGCGACGCGCTGGTCAGCTACTGGCGCTGGTACTCCAACGGCGAGCTGGCACCCCCGGACGACGTGTTCCGCGTGGAAGTCAGCAACAACGGCGCGACCTGGGTCAACGTCGAGACGCTCGGCCCCTCGGGTCCGGACACGATCGGCGGCTGGATCCAGCACTCGTTCATCCTGTCGAACTACGTCGCGACCTCCGCCAACGTCCAGGTGCGCTTCATCGCCGACGACAGCGGCAGCGGGGACTACGTCGAGGCCGCGATCGACGACTTCGAGATCAGCTCGGTCGGCACCGACTGCGGTGGCGCGACCACGTACTGCCAGGGGAAGATCAACTCGAGCTTCTGCCTGCCCTTCATGACGACGGTGAACTCGGCCAGCGCCACCTCGACGCTGCCGTTCCGCATCATCGGCAACGACATCATCCCGAACGAGACGGGCATCCTGGTCTACGGCATCAACGGCCGCTCGAGCCTCGGCTTCCACAACGGAACGCTGTGCGTGAAGGCGCCCTTCACCCGCCTCCTGCCCCCGAAGAGCTCCGGCAACACCGCCGGCGGACTCTGCCCGGGTGAGCTGCGCGTGAACTTCAACAACCGCATCCAGAGCGGCCAGGACACGGCGCTCAGCGTCGGCCAGACCGTCAACGCCCAGTGGTTCTACCGCGATCCGGGCGTCGACTTCTTCAACGACGGCCTCACCGACGGCGTCGAGTTCACGATCCAGCCCTAGTCTCGGCAGCCGGGAGAACCGGCGGATCGCGGCCGTAGCCGGGAGAACCGGCGGATCGCGAAGATACCGGGCGGGGCGTCCTCCTATGCGGAGGGCGCCCCGCCTTCTTCGTGGATCGATCGCGCGGCCTGCGGAGGCGGCGGGACGCGCGAACCCCGTTCCCGGGCCTGGCACCGCGCCCCGGATGGCGTGAGCTCGGCCTTTAAGCGCCGAACCCACCAAGGAGCCGAGTCCGCCGAATAGACTCCAGGACGGTTCACCGAGGTGCGCCAGCCAGCGCGCTCACTTCGAAGCACCCCCAGCCATCCGGAAGAGCATCATGAGAAGAGTGATCCCGGGCCTGCTGGCCCTGTGGGTCGGGGCCAGCATCGCCTCCGCCCAGTTCCAGGACTTCGAACCGGCCGGAATCCACGACCCGGCGATTCGGCAAGAGCTCCCGCGGCGCTTCGAAGCGTGGCGCAGCGAGCACGGCAGCTCGTGGTACGTGCGCCAGGACCCGGCAACGGGCTACGCGCGCATGCTCTTCGGCGGCTCGACGGAGCCGTTGATGGCTCCGCAGAGCGAGGTCGACTGGTTCGCCGTCGGGCGCCACGCCGTGAGCCTCTCCGCCGAACTGCACGGCGTCGATCCGGCGCTGCTCGTCGAGGACCGCGTCAAGCTCCTGCCGCTCAGCCTCGCCGGCACCACCGACAAGATGTCGATCCAGTTTCGCCAGGCCGTCCAGGGCGTGCCCGTCGTCAAGGGCTTCGTGAACGTCATCGCCGCCACCGACGGCGCGATCCTCGCCATCGACAACACCGGCATGCCCGGGCTCGACGGCTTCGACGTCACCCCGGCCATCTCCGCCGACGCGGCCGTGGCGTCGGTCGCGCGCTGGTTCCGCCAGGACGCCGGCAGCCCCGCGACCTTCGTCGGCGAGGCGCGTCTCGTCATCGACCAGGTCGACCAGGGCAGCGCGCGCGCACCCGTGCTCGCCTGGGAGGTCGAAGCTCGGCGCCTCGAGCAGGGGATCGAGCCCGCGGGCTGGGTCTACCGCGTCGACGCCGAGACGGGCGCGCTCGCGAACCGCGAGACGACCATCCACCACTTCGACGTTTCGGGAACGGTCTCGTCCTTCGCCACTCCGGGCACGCTGCCCGACCAGGGCGGCAACCAGGAGGCCGTGATCCCGATGCCGCACATGACCGTGAACAGCCCGCAGGGCAGCGCGGTCACCGACGCCAACGGCGACTTCAACATCGTCGGCGCCACCGCACCCCTGAACGTCACCGTGCGCTACGCGGGCCCGTACCACGTCGCGCTGAACATGGCGCAGGCCGACTTCGTCCTGAACACGACGCTGACCAACGCCACGGGGAACGGCGTGCTGATGAACTCGCCCGTGAACGACCTGACCACGCCCGAGGCGAACAGCCACCTGTGGGTCAACAACGCGCGCGACTGGATCAAGTTCATCGACCCGACCGACACGACCGCGGACTTCCAGGCGCTCTCGAACCTGAACCTGCCGTCGTCCTGCAACGCGTTCTTCAACGGCGTCTCGATCAACTTCTATCCGCAGGCCGGCGGCTGCGTGAACACGGCCTTCTCGACGGTCGTCGTGCACGAGCTCGGCCACTGGTACCAGGTGCTGTACGGGACCGGCAACGGCTCCGACGGCATGGGTGAGGGCGGCGCCGACATCTGGGCGATGTACACCACCGACACGCCCATCGTCGGCCAGGACTTCTTCGGCCCCGGCAGCAACATCCGCGACGGCAACAACGTGGCGCAGTACTGGGGCGACGGCAACCCCTGCAACCTGGGCGGCGTGCACGCCTGCGGGCAGGTGTTCATGGGCTCGATGTGGAAGATGCTGCTCAACCTGCGCGCCAGCCACGGCACGACCATGGGACGCATCATGGCCAGCTCGCTGTACCTCGGCTGGCAGAACGGCTTCAACCAGACGAAGATCGAGGAGATCATCGTCGACCAGCTCATGACGCTGGACGACAACGACGGCAACATCCACAACGGCACGCCCAACGCAGGCGACATCAACTCGGCGTTCCTCGCCCACGGGTTCAACGGCTTCACGCCGGACTTCATGACGTTCCAGAACGTCACGGTGCTGGCCGACACGCAGAACCAGTCCGGCCCCTACACGGTGGACGCGACGATCCTGCCGAACCTGAACCCCGCCGTGTCGTCGGCGAACCTGATGGTCAGCGTCGACGGCGGCTCGTTCGTGCCCACGGCGATGACCAACACGGGCGGCACGAGCTGGACGGCCGACATCTCCGGGCAGTCCTGCATCACGGACGTGCGCTACTACCTGGAGGCCACCGACAGCGGCGGCGTCACGGAGAGCTTCCCCGAGGGCGGCGCCCAGGCGGCCATGGATTTCCTGGTCGGCAACGTGAGCCTGCTCCACGCCGAGGACTTCGACCCCGCGTCGGCCTGGACGTCCGGTGCGCCCTCCGACACGGCGACCACGGGCATCTGGGAACACGGCGACCCGATCGGCGACGGCGTGCAGCCCGACGACGACCACACCCAGGACCCGGGCAGCCTGTGCTGGTTCACGGGTCAGGGCACCCCCGGCGCCCCTCCCGGCCTGAACGACATCGACAACGGCACGACCACGCTGACGACGTCCGTGTACGACCTGTCCTCGAGCCCGGCGGCGCGGATCAGCTACTGGCGCTGGTACGCGAACAACGGCAACTCGCTGGTGGACGACGTGTTCACCATCGACATCACCAACAACGGCGTGAACTGGGTGAACGTCGAGACCCTGGGACCGGCCGGACAGTCCGTGGGCTGGAAGCAGCACGAGTTCACCGTCGCGGACTTCGTCCCGCCGACGTCCACCGTTCAGCTGCGCTTCGTGGCAGCGGACGGCGGGCAGGGCTCGATCGTCGAGGCCGCCATCGACGACTTCCGCGTCGACGCCGTCAGCAACGACTGCACCGGCGCCTTCACGTACTGCCAGGGCAAGCTCAACACGGCCGGCTGCGTGCCGTTCATCACCACCATCAACTCGGCCAGCGCCACGTCCTCCCAGCCGTTCCGGATCATCGGCAACGACGTCGCGCCCAACGAGACCGGCCTCCTGATCTACGGCATCAACGGCAAGTCGAAGATCAACTTCCACAACGGCAAGCTGTGCGTGAAGTTGCCGTTCATTCGACTGCTCCCCTTCAAGAAGTCCGGCAACTCCGCCGGCGGCCAGTGCAGGGGAGAGTTCCGCGTGAACTTCAACAACCGCATCCAGGGTGGCATCGACACGACGCTGACAGTCGGGCAGCGGGTCCACGCCCAGTGGTTCTACCGGGACCCGGGCATCGACTTCTTCAACGACGGCCTCACCAACGGCGTGGAGTTCACGATCCAGCCCTAGCGAAGCCGCAGCGGGGCCACGGCGGCCGTCGGCGGCCTGTGGGGCGTCACCAACATGGAACGCCGCCGCGCCCCGGGGAGTAGTCCCGGGGGTCCCCGCGAGTCACGGGGTCCGAGCCGGCGCCTCCGAGGCCCGGGGGCGGACACAGGACTTGCCCGACACCCCCCTGGGGCGGCGGGGGCGCCAGAGCTATCAGGCTCGTCGAAGAAGTCCCGAGGGACTTCGTACTCCCTCCTCCGGCGCCCTAGACTCTCCCCCCCGAGCCGGGGTCGGCGCCGGGGCCTCGGCATCCCCCGAGGACCCAAAAAGCCCCCCGGCTTCCTGAATAGACCCCTCCGATGCCGGTAGCGGACCTTCTGGCCCTTTCCGGGGCCCTGCGGAAACACGCTCCCATCCCTTGAAGCGAACGGTCGACTCGCGACCTGGAACCCACCTCCGGGGGGCCCGAGCTCCCCGATCCCAGCCCATGAACAAAAGCACCCCCATCCTGGCCTCCCTGGCGGCGCTCCCGCTGATCGCGTGGTCGACGCCCGCCGGTGAAGTCAGCTTCCACCCCGCCGAAGGCAGCAGCCTGACGAAGACGTTCTCCACCGAGACGGAGATGTCGCTCGACAACATGGCGCTGCTCATCAACGGCTCGCCGCCCCCGATGGACCTCGGCGACATGGAGATGACGATCGTCGACAGCCGCAGCGTCACGGTCACCGACGAATACACGGCCATGGGGCGCGGCCGCCCGGCCAAGCTCCAGCGCACGTACGTCTCGCTCGGCGGCACGACCGACGTCAGCGTCGACATGGCCATGATGGGCGGGACCAACGAGAACACCATCGAGTCCAGCAGCGACCTCGAAGGCACGACGGTCGTCTTCACCTGGGACGAAGATGCGGGCGAGTACACCACCAGCTTCCTCGACGACGACGGCGACGACGAGCTCCTGGAAGGCCTCGCCGAGGACATGGACATCCGCTTCCTGCTGCCCGAGGACGGCACGGCCGCCGAGGGCGACACCTGGGAGGTTCCGGCCGATGCGCTGCGCCACCTCATCGCTCCCGGCGGGAGGCTCTCGCTGATCCCGGAAGAGATGGAGGAGATGGGCTTCGGCGGCATGGGCCAGGGCCCGCAGGACCCCGCCGACATCCTCGGAGACCTCGACGGCTCCGCGTCGTGCGAGTTCTCCGGCATGCGCGACGTCGACGGCAAGCAGGTCGCGGTCATCAAGGTGACGATCGAGGTCAGCACGGCCAACGACATGACCGAGAAGATCCTCGAGCAGATGGAGGACGCCGACCTGCCGGCCGAGGTCTCCAACATGGAGATCCAGCACATGGACATCGAGCTCGAGATCGAGTCCGAAGGCACCCTGCTCTGGGACGTCGAAGCGGGAGTCCTCTACAGCCTCGAGCTCTCCGGAACGCAGACCATGCTGATGGACATGGCGATGGCCATGGACGCCGAGGGCATGGGCGCCATGGAGCTCGAGCAGTCGTTCGAGATGTCCGGCAACTTCACGCTCAACGTCACGACGGAGTGAGCTCGACAGCGTGAGGGCGGCGTCCGCCGTCGCCCTGCTCCGCAGCGGAGGGGATGCGCTCGCGCATCCCCTCTTCGCGTTCGCGCCGACGCGGCGATCCGGAGCGCGGCTTCGGGTTGCCAGCCCGGACGATTCACGACGCGTAGATCTGGACGGCTCTGTGTCGTTTCGGCTGCGTGCTCGTGAATCGTTCGAGCTAGGCTGGCGCGATGCCCGCCACGCCCCCGCGCCGGACCGAGCGCCCCTTCCCGTCGTACGCGTTCCTCCCCGGCCGCGATCCGCACCCCACGCGCGACCCCGCGGGCCATTCCTACTCCACCGAGGTCGAGCCCCCGGTGCCGTACCTGCCGCCCGAACGCTGGCACGAGAACGAGCCCTACCTGTTCGGCGTCGACCTCTACAACCACGGCTTCCTGTGGGAGGCCCACGAGGCCTGGGAGGGGCTGTGGCACGCGTCGAAGGGCGATCCCACGCTGGCGGAGTTCCTGCAGGGCCTGATCCAGTGCGCGGCCGCGTGCCTGAAGATCCCGATGGGCCAGCCGCGCGGCACCGAGCGCCTGGCGGAGTACGGCACGGGCCGCCTGGACGGCGTGCTGCGCACCGAGGGCCCCGAGTACATGGGCCTCGACCTCCCGGGATTCCTGGCGGCCTTCCGCTCGTTCGTGGCCTCGGCCCCGACCGACGTCGAGGATCGCCCGCGCCTCGAGCTCGAGTGACGTCGGAACCGCGCGGGGTCTCGACCCGAACCGCGCGGGGCGACAGACTGCGGGCGAAGCCCCCGAAGGAGGATCCCATGAGAGTCTTCGCCGTCGTGCTGCTCCTCGCGCTCGCGTCCTGCCCGTCGTCTCCGCCGAAGCCCGTCGCTCCGCCGCAGCTCGCCGCCAGCCGCGTCGCCGGCGGCGCGCCGACGCTGATCTTCCTGCACGGCTGGGCCGGCGACCGCTCGTACTGGTCGCGCCAGCTCGAGACCTTCGGCGGCCGGCACGAGGTCCTCACCGTCGACATGCCCGGCCACGGGGAGAGCACGGCCGTGCTCGAGCCCTGGACGGTGCTGGGGCTCGCCGACGAGATCGTGCGCGTGCTCGAGTTTCGCGACCTCGACGAGGTGATCCTCGTCGGACACTCCATGGGCGGCGTCGTCGCGCTGGAGGTCGCGCGCCGCACGCCCGGTCGGATCCTCGGCGTCGTCGGAGTCGACACGCTGCACGACGCCGACTTCCGGTGGAACGAGGACGACATCCGCCGCGTGGCCACGATGTACGAGACGGACTGGGAGGGCACGATGCGGACCTTCGTGCAGTCCATGTTCGCGACCTCCGAGGCCCCCGAGGTGGCGGACTTCGTGATCGAGCGCGCGCTCGCCGGCGAGCGGGAGCCGCTGCTCGCGCTCTTGAAGGACGCCGGCGGCGTCGATCAGGAGCCGCTCTTTCGCAGCGCCGGCGTGCCGATCCGCTGCATCAACTCGGCAAAGGCGCCCACGCCGACCGACGTGGAGGGCAACCGCGAGATCTGCGACTTCGACGCCCGCCTGATGGAGGGCGTCGGGCACTACCCGATGCTGGAGAAGCCCGCGGAATTCGACGCGCTGCTCGCGGAGGCGATCGCCGAGCTCACGCAGCCCTGAAGCCGTCGCCCGCGAGCGCCGCGACGAGCGCGCGGACGGCCTCCACCTGGCTCGCGATCGGGAACACGCTCTCGGGCGGCACGTGCAGGAACAGGCCGGCCGCGCCGAGGTCCTCCGCGCGCGAGAGGACGTGGTGGTAGATGCGCTCGCACACGTAGCCCCCCGCGTCCCGCGACACGGCGACGCGCGGGGCGCCGGCCGCGACGAGCACGCTGGAGAGCCGCGCGAGGTCCAGGCTCGTCGCCAGCTCGCCGCGCTCCGAGAGGTCCAGCACGTCTCCGGCGCTGCCGTCGTTGTCGGCGCGCGAGGGGTCCAGGCCGGGGCGCGCGCGGCTCTCGAGGTCGAAGCCGTCGCCGCGCTTCTTCAGGCCCAGCGCCAGCAGCACGTCCGGCGGCCGCGGGCAGGCCTCGAGGAGCTCGTCGAGGGCCTGGGCGGAGCGCACGAAGCTGACCGGCAGCTCGCCCCCCACCACGCGGACGCCCGCGGGCGGCCGGTCGCACAGCGCGGCGGCGATCGCGCCGCTCGGATTGCTCGTCACTTCCTCGTACGGCCCGAAGCCCGTGACGAGCACCAGCGGATCCCCTCGGGAGGCCATGGGCCGAGGATACCCGGTCGCGCGGCCCGTTCGCGACGGGTGGAGGCCGATTGCGGGGCGGAGCCGGCGGCCCGCGCTTGCCCGCTCCTCCCCCCTCCTTAGACTGTCGCCCCGCGGCTCTCGCGCGCACCCCTTCCGACATCCTCCATCCCGAGCAGGCATGATCCATCCCGAACAGGCATGACGAATCCCGACAAGGTGCTCGTCGCCAACGGCCAGGGCTTCTGGGGCGACTCGATCCTGGGCCCGATCCGCCTGCTGCGGGAGGGGCCGCTCGACTACCTGACGCTCGACTACCTGGCCGAGGTCACGATGAGCATCATGCAGAAGCTCTACTCGCGCGACCCGTCCAAGGGCTACGCGACCGACTTCGTGCGCCTGATCGACCGCGTGCTGCCGGAGCTCGTCGAGAAGGACGTGCGCGTGATCGCCAACGCCGGCGGCGTGAACCCGCACGCGTGCAAGGACGCCGTGCTCGAGGTCGCGCGCAAGCACGGGATGCAGGGCGTGAAGGTCGCCGTCGTCGAGGGCGACGACCTCCTCGGCGACCTCGACGCGCTGATGGCGCAGGGCGAGGAGTTCCGCAACATGGACACCGGCGAGCCGCTCGCCGCCGTGCGCGAC